>DATHKK010000237.1:0-2111 GCA_035489355.1 Candidatus Limnocylindria bacterium | reverse complement strand
GGTCTGAATCGTTGCCGTCTGCTCCTTGTTCAACACTTCGCTGAGCCACTCGAAACGCACGCGGTCGCGCCACAACGCCTTCGCTTCGTTCAGGTCTTTCGGGCGCGGCGCATCTTTGCGATTGAGCGTGTAGCGGTCCTGGCCTTTGAACTCGAACTCTTCCGTGGCAATCAGGTTCGTGGCGTATTCCACCTGCTGCGTAAAGCGCTTGAGAAAGCGGTTGAAGATGACGTCGCCGGGCGAGGTGTCGCCGAGCTTGAGTGTCAAATCATCCAACTGCGCGCGCCACTTCTCGAACTCCGAGACGTCCGGCTGGAGGAAAATCATGTGCGATGGATCGAGCGCGTCGAGATAACGGTCGAAGAATTTCGAGGAAACGCTGTCGTTAAACGGCTGCTGGGAATAGTGACCTCGTTCCAGGAAGGCGCCGGTCACGCGAGCGATGCGCGCGTCATCCGGTCCCGGCGACAATGGGCCACGCGGGCCGGCATTGGTGTACCGCTCGGAAACAAGGGTTTGGTCTTTCTGCTCAAGAACGGCGGCGAAAACCGCGACTCCGGTTAGAACGAGCAGTGCTGTAGTGACACGTATCAATCTCATGCTGAAAAAATGTTGCCGATAGAATAGCACTTATTCGAGAGGCGAGCGCCATAACTTTGTCACTCTCCGGCTCCCGCCGGCAACAACCCTGCCGCTTGCAACCTGGCTATCTCTGCCGAGTAACCCAGACGGAAATTCAGATACTTTAATTCGCACCCAAGTTCCAGCCGGAGTTTTCGATTGAATACGCGTTTGTGCGTAACTCCGCGTTTGCGCTGGGGTATTTCGTCTGTAACGGGCGGCGGCATTGGCTTGCCTAATTTGTCGGACAACCAAAGAAAGAACTCGCGCTGCGAGACGGGTTCATCATCGGCGACATTGTAAACTTCGCCCGCCCGGCCGCGCTCCAGGGCGGCGATGGCCGCGTTCACCACATCGTCGCGGTGAACCATGTTGATCAACCTTGAGCCATTGCCGGCAAGGCGGGCCTCTCCACGAAGATATTGCTGGAAGAGGTGGCCCCGCTCGGGGCCGTAGATGCCAGCCACACGGAGAATCATCGCGGGGAAATTGCTTTCGCGCGCAGACTGTAGGAGAAGCTGCTCCGTCTCCATGAGCACGCGACTTGTTTCACTCGCCGGCTCCGCCGGACTTTCCTCAGTCACCCACGAGCCATCGGTCTGCGCGTAAACACTGGTGCTGCTGGTGTAAACGTACTTGCGAGGCGGGTTGGCGCCGAGCCACGCAATCAAGTGGCGCGTCGTTTCGAGATACACAGCGCGGTAGTCCTCGACGCCACCTTTGCTGGAGGAAACGGTGTTCACGACCCAGTCGAAGGGGCCGGGAATCTTTGCGAAGTCTTCAGGTCGCGTGATGTCGGCGATGACCGGGGTGATTCCCCATTGTTGCAGTTCTTGAATGGAACCTGCGCTGCGTCGCACCCCGAAGACTTCATGTCCGCGCCGTGCCAGTTCCGCGCCCAGCGGCAAGCCCACGTAACCGCAGCCGATAATCAGCGCGCGCATTGTTCGCTGAGCGTAGAGAGGTGAGGGGAAAGGCAACAAACACTTTGTTGAATCAAGCGAAGGATGGTTAATTGCGCGCTGCTCATGTCCGAGATTTTGACCAGTCCCGTGAAATCACTCGCCGCTTTGGCGGCTGCGCCGTCGCGCCCGGAACTGCTCGCGCCCGCGGGCGACTGGGAATGCGCCAAGGCGGCTGTGGAAAACGGAGCGGACGCGATTTACTTCGGGCTGGAACGTTTCAACGCGCGGATGCGCGCTCACAATTTCACCGAGGCCGATTTGCCCAAGTTGATGGAGTTCCTGCACCGGCGCGGCGTGCGCGGCTACGTCACTTTCAACACCCTGGTCTTCGCAAACGAACTGGCGGACGCAGAACACTATCTGCGCGCGATCATCGCCGCCGGGGTGGATGCCGCCATCGTGCAGGACGTCGGCGTGTGCCGGTTGATCCGCCAGCTCTCGCCGGATTTCCCGATCCATGCGTCCACGCAGATGACCGTCACCAGCGCGGGCGGGGTGGCGTTCGCGCGCGAGCTCGGCTGCCAG
>DATHKK010000236.1:0-10427 GCA_035489355.1 Candidatus Limnocylindria bacterium | reverse complement strand
AAAAATCCCGAACTCGTGTTGCAGCGACACGACATCCACGTTGCTGATGTTCAGGAAATCCGCCGCGTGCCGGTACGACGCCAAGTCCTGCTCCTCGATTTCGAAGCGGACCTCCTTCGGATACGGATAGCCGCCCTCGATGTCATTGATGGGGATGACGTCGCATTGCGCCGCTGGAAATTCCCCGGCCACCGAGCGGCACAAGTCCGCCGTGAACGTGGCGATGCCGCATTTGCGCGGGAGATAATCCCCGACAAATGCCAGGTGCCTGATGTGAGAAGCTGTTTCCATAAGCTTTTGAATCCCGACCGTCCTCCTTGCCGGCCATACAGTAGTTCGAGAAAACCCGGCGGCAACCGGCGCCTTCCGGGACCGAAACGTGATCGTGACGGGCTTTTCATTCAACACCAATGGCAACACCGACTACTACACGGCCAGGTATGCGGCGGCGGATGGCATGTTGCTCTGGGAGCAACGCCACAATGGGCCGGCCAATGGCAACGATGGGGCCGCGGCAGTGTCCGTGGACGCGAGTGGCAATGTGGTCGTGACGGGCTATTCCATCGCGAGCGGCGGCGATGCGGACTGTTACACCGCCAAGTATGGGGCGACGAACGGCGCGCTGCTCTGGGAGAAGCGTTACGACGGCGCGACGCACGGAGAGGATTACGCAGCGAGCGTGGCCACCGGACCCAATGGCGTGATTGTCATCACTGGCTCCTCCGTCGCTGGCAACGGTCTCTCCGATTTCGCGACGATCGTTTATTGGGAGGAATTGCCGGCCATCTCCGTTGCGTTGGATTCGGGCGCGATTCGTCTTCGCATCGTCGGTGTTCCCGGCAGCAACTACTCGGTAGATCGCGCTCCCGTTCCGAACGGCCCGTGGAATTCCATCGCAACGCCCATCACGCCCGCCAGTGGTCTCATCGAATACATGGACATCACCGCACCGCCCGGTTCGGGCTTTTATCGCACAAGCACACCGTTAAAAAAATGAAGAGTTAAACCCATCCAAAAAAGAAGACACAATTTCCTTTGACCCTCACGTTACGTGATTGCTGAGAGTGCAATGCAGTCGCGCAAGCCACGGTGGTCTGCGCCCGGAAAGAAAACGATGGCTTACACAGTCAAACAAGTGGCCGCGATGTCGGGTGTCAGCGTGCGCACGCTTCATTTCTATGATGAAACGGCGCTGCTGAAGCCCGCCTACACCAAGGCGAACGGCTACAGAATCTACGAAGAGGCGCAACTGCTCACCCTCCAGCAAATCCTGTTTTACCGGGAGCTGGGTTTCGAGTTGAAGCGCATCAAACGGATCCTGGGCCAGGCGAAATTCCAAAAAGCCGCCGCGCTCCGATCGCACCGGAAGGTTCTGGAGAAGAACGTCACGCGGACGCGCACGTTGATTGAGACCATCGATAAAACCATCAAGCACTTGAAAGGAACAAAGAAAATGAAGAGTGAGGAACTGTTTACGGGCTTCAGCGTCGCCGCGGGAAAGGACCGATTCAATGAAGGGTTCAACCGATACGGCACGACGATTGATTGCAAGGTATCGGGAAAGGATACCGGTGGCGCGATGTGTGTTTTGGAGGTCAACAACACGGGATGGCCGCGCCATCTGAACCATGACCAGGATGAATGGATTTATGTGGTTGATGGCGAGGTGGAGTTGGAGATTGGCAAGAAGCGATTCCACCTCGGCGCTCGCGAATCGATGTTCATTCCACGCAACGTCGAGCACGTGTGGACAGCCGTAAGCGCCCCTGCCCAAATCCTCAATACCTACCAACCCGCCGGAAAAATCGAGGAGTTCTTTCAGGCGCTGGCCAAATTCAAAGACCTGCCGACGCGCGAGCAGGCGATCAACAAGACCTACACGGACGAACAGAAAAACGCGATGAAGCGGTTGTTTGAAGCCCACGGGATGGAGCTGACAGGTCCGCCGCTCGTTGTGGAATGAACCAACGGCCTTTAAGCGCTGAGGCCACTGTCGAACACAAAGCCTTTTACCTTCCCTGGCATTCACCAGACCACGAACCGATTCAAACCATGAAAACTCAATTCCAACTCCTCTCACGCCGTATCTGTCTCTGCGCAGCATTGATTTGTGTTTCAAACACAGCGTTGACTCTCCGCGCTCAAACTGCCGGTGCTCTCGATGCAACATTCGCTCCAGACGTGACTGGCCAATATGTGCTCGCCACCGCCATGCAGCCGGACGGGAAGATTCTGCTCGTGGGTTACTTCAGCAGAGTGAACGAGGAACCGCGGGGAAACATTGCCGCCTCCACCCCGACGGAACATTGGAGAGCACAGCAACTTTCAACACCGGCGCCGGCGCGACGGGTGGCCAGCGAATGGCGCGGGCTGAAAAATTCCTGGCTCGGGACGACGCGAAAGCTGGAGACGACAAGTGCGCGAATGGGATTCCTGATAACTACCTGGCCTGGAAGCACGCGAGCCGCGTGACCTCCGCTTCGCTCACCCACTGATTATGAAAAACCTTTTCACCGGAACATTTCCGATCGCGCACGTTGGCGTGCATTAAATCATTTTCACGGCAGGATGAGAGGAAACCGATGCTACCGACGGCGTGAACCGGAGGGCCTTTTTGAACTGCGGAGACATGTCCCCGCTTTTCCTGCGCCGTCGATGAGACGGAAAACGTCAGCCAGTTCAGGGTGTCCTTGCTCGACGAAGCGCGGAGGAGAGCGGTATCATGCCACCGCAATCCATAGGACGTAGAGCGTCTCTCAACCCTTCGCCTTGCTTGCCGGGGGCTCGCCGTCAACATGCGACGTGAATCAAACCAGTTGGATGACTCTCCTCTTTCTCGGAACGGCCGCCGTGTTCCTTGCCATGACGTTATCCACGCTTTGGCATTTGCGCTGGGTGCGGCGCTTGCCAGGAAGGGACACGCTCCCGCCGTCGAATGGCAAGGTTAGGTGCTCTGTGGTCATCGCGGCGCGCGACGAAGAGGCGCGCATCGAACAAACGATTCGCCATTTGCTCGCGCAGTGTGAAGTGGATGCCGAGTTTATCGTCGTGGATGATCGTTCCAAGGATCGGACGAGCGAGATCCTGCGACGGCTGGCGCGGGAGCATCCGCGCATTCAAGTGAAACGCGTGGACGTGCTACCCGAAGGTTGGCTCGGCAAATGTCACGCCTGCCACGTCGGCGCGAGCGCCGCGACCGGCGACTGGATTCTCTTCACCGATGCCGATTGCTGGCTGAAGCTCGACGTGATCGCGCGGGCTCTGTCTTTGGCGGAACGCGATGGCGTGGATCACGTCACCCTGGCCTCGGGCCTTTCATCAACCAGCCCTGGCCTTCAGGCGTCGCATCTCGTTTTCCTGATGGGCACCGCCAACTGGTTCTCCGGCGCCAATCGGGATGGCGGCAAAAGGCATCTCGGCTTCGGCGCGTTCAATCTTGTGCGGACGACGGCCTATCGACAATGCGGCGGCTACGAAGCCTTGCGTCTCACGGTACTCGACGACGTGAAACTTGGACTGCTCATGCAACGCGCGGGCAGGAGAACGCGCGCGTTCATCGGGGGCGAGGACGCAGAGTGTCATTGGGGTACCAACGCCTTAAGCATCATCAAAATCATGGAGAAGAACTACTTCGCCGCTCTGGAATACCGGACCTCGCTGGTGCTAGCTGGCAGCATGTTTGTCGTTCTACTTTCTACGATCCTCATCCTCGGACTGCTCTCGGGGACAATCGCCGGCTTGGCCGCCGCGCTCTCACCGCTTTCGTTGATTGTGCCCGGAGTGATTCTGGCGCGCCGACTCAACTGGTCTTGGCCTTGCGCCGCGCTCATCCCTTTCATGTTCCCGATATTCCACTACGCACTGCTCAATTCGACCTTCGCGACGCTGCGCCAGGGCGGCATTCGCTGGCGCGAAACATTTTATCCGCTGGAAACATTGCGGGCGGGGAACGTGCGGTAACTGCTGCGCGTTGTTCAAATCGATCACGGCGCAATGCGCGCGCCGACCAAAGCAAGTTCAGCCAGCCGATCCACGTTCTCCTGCTTCGCCGCCCAGCAGAGGCTGCGGAAGACGAGTATGCGGAAAAGCGGGTCGTCGAAGGTCCAGGTGTAGTGGCCGGGAATGCAGCCGACGATGCGGCTTTGGTGGCGCTCCAAAGTCCAGAGTTGTGGACGCGGCGCGTTGTCCTCGATGCCTGTGCCGAGAATGTTCAAGCGCGAAACATCTCCGCGCATGTTCCAATACGTTTCATCGGTGAAGTGAAGTGTCGGGAAGCCGAGCGTGATCGGATGATCGCGCTGTTGGAACACCAGATCAAATTCGCCGTGCCGAAACTTCGAGCCGAGCGTGAAGGCGAGTCCCATTCGCTCCGCGACCGCCGCCGGGTCTTTGCCGCCGTCCACTCCGTAGTGTAGGTAAACCGCTCCACCGCCTTGTTTGTGAAACGTGTCGAACGCCGCCGCCTTCTCGGCGTTCCACCCGGGGTTGGCGTTGAAGAACACGGCCACGGCGGAGTCCGCCAGTTGCTCATGCGTCGGAAAACCCATGGAAGTTTTCACGCTCACGTTGTCGCCGAGCGCGAGCAGCCGCGACCAGCGGTCGAGCCAAAGCGGATAATCATGTTCGTCGAGTCCGTGATCTTTGGGGCCGGAGCACAGGAGAATTCTAAGTGGTGGCGTTTGTTGCGGAGGCGTCGGATTGGAACCGAGTACTTCAACAATTTCGGCCATGCGACGGGCTGGTGGCACGGGCGGATCGGTACGCGTGATGGCCGCGGGTTCAAGCGGATTGACGAGGAGAAACGTGATGAGGTCTTCGCGTTGCTCGACGCTCAATTGATCAACGACCCCGGCGGGCATGAGCGAAGTCTTGAGCGGTTCCATCGTGGCGACATTGGCGCGTGGGATTTCACTTTGCGCTCCAGCGGGCAAGCTGAGAACGAGTTTGTCGTCCGTGAGCGAACGCACGATGCCCGAGAGGAATGTGCCGGCCTTAAGAGTCACCAACGTGCCGGCCTGGTCGGGATTGATCGTGGCGGACGGCTGAAGGATGTCTTGCAGCACTGAATCACGGTCGCGAAAAATGAGGTTCGAGAGATCTGGACCAAACGCCATGCCTTCGCCGCGGATGGTGTGGCAAGTGACGCACCCCGCCTCCCCGAAAAAGAGCCGCCGCCCGCGCAGCCAGTTTCCTTTCACATCCGTGCGCGTCTTCGCGAGGTCTCGCTGCTCGATGTTGGATTTCTCGACCGCCCAAGGGACATGAGCTCTCGCGGTGGAAAGCGGGTGTCGCAGTGTGTCCTTGGCGAGAAAGAGTCCATTGGCCGTGCCGCCTGGATTTTTCACGACGAGCGGTTTCATCGAACGAAGGCGGGTGGCTGGGGAAGTTTCCAAGCTGACGTCGCTCTCGCGGGAGTAATCGCTGCGGACAGTGAACGTTGCGGAGGCAAAAGGATCGGTGGCCATGTCCCAATCCAGCTTCGCGCCTGGTTGCACGGCGGGGACAAATGGATTCGATACATCAACGTTGCCGCGCACCGTGAGCGTCGCGTTCGTCGTGCCGGCGGCTTTGAGAAAACCTTCGTGTTCCGCAGAACCCGTGGTGAGCAACCCGGACGCCGCGAGCGACGCATGAGGCAGCACGGAACGAAGTTCTTTTCCGTCCGGCGCGGCCACCGTTGCGACGACACCATTCAAGGTGACCAACAGATCCATCTGCGGGTGCTGTGTGATGCCTTTGGTCTGTTTCCATTTTTCCGGCAACGGCAGAGTGATCGCGTAGTTCGCCATTTCCGTTTGGCGCGGGACGCGCAGCCCGAGCGTGCGTCGGTCTTCGCTCAACGTTAAGCCGAGCATTTCCACCGAACGGCGCGGCGTGGTCATCTGATCGCGCACGATCTGATAGCCGGGACGAATGACTTCAAAGCGGTCACCCGCGCTCACATGCTCGCCCGCTTCGATCTTCACGCTCTCTTTCCCTTTCACCCAATCCGCCGGATCGAGTGGCCGATCGAACGCGATGCGAAATTCGTCGGACGCCGCCGCCCACGCCAGCACGGGCTGCGGCAAGGTGCGTCCAGTATAGCGAATCTTGAAAATCCTTCCTTCGCCCGCCGGGCCGGTGCCCCAATCCGGCGGACCACTGTGGCACGCCACGATCAAGTCGCCCTCGGGAGTCACGCACGCGTCCACGAGCAACATGCTCAGGCTCGCGATGAGTTGATTCTGCGCAACGTAGCCGAGCGGGGTTTTCGCCAGCTTCGTGCGCCAAAGTTTTCCGCGCGATTCACCGCACACGAACGCATCACTCTCCCAATGCGCCGGACCAAAGTGCGCGCCGCCGTTCACGCCTTCGTTGAACACCATGCCGACGGTGCTCTGATGCTGCGGGCCGTATTCGATCACCGGCGGTTCATCGATCACATTGGGCAAGTGCTTCGGATGGCGCGGTGGAAATCCATAATGTTTGCCACGCTCAATGTGCAGTAACTCATCGAGCGGATTTCCATTTGGCATCCACGTGGCGCCTTCCTGGTCGGTGGCGAATAAATCGCCAGCGCGATTGAACGCGAGAGCGCATGTGAAACGCACGCCCGTGCAAATCGTTTCACGAGTCGAGAAGTCAGCGCTCACGCGTTGAATCGTGCCGTGAATGTTTTCCAGATCGTAGTGCGAACGGCCTGTGGCTTTGTCGATGAGATACGCGTCAACGAAGTTCACGCAGCCCAGGCCAAAATAGATCGAACCATCCTTCGGATCGACGGCCAACCCAAGCGTATCGACACCATGCGGCAACTCCGGCCAGCCCGTCGCAATCACCTTCTCTTCGTCCGCGCGACCGTCGCGATCTTTGTCGAGAATGAACGACACTTTGCCTTTGCTTGCGACGAAAATGCCGTCGCCGCGCGGATCATCCTTCGCCGTGAGCGCCATGCCAATCGGCGAGCGCAGCGTCTGGTTGGTCCAAAAGAAATCATCCTTGTCTTCCAATCCATCGTCGTCCGTGTCCGTGAGCAAATGAATGCGTCCGTCGTAGCCGAGGCCAACGAGTTTGCCGTCATGCCGGTAGCGAACGTTATTCAAGTTGCCAATTTTCAGCGGCAGTTCCTGCACGGTGAATCCCGGCATGAACATCTGCACCAGGGGCGGGTCCTTCACCGTTTCGAGCGCGTGACCTTTCGCGCCGCGCAGCAGCGCATTCAGCGCTACGGTCTTGGTGAGCAACGCTTGCTCAACGGCGCGCCGCTCGTCGTCGCTCAACGCGCGGTCGTAAACGAGCACCTCGGCCATCGCGCCGTCGAAAAACCCCTGCGCGTACGGCGGCTGATTCGGATCGTTCGAGTAAAACCGTCCACCAATGATGATTTGGTCCAGCCCGATCTCTGACTCAGTTCGGTCGCGTTCGCCGCCCTTGAAGCCATCGACGAAAACTTGCGTTCCCGCTTTGCCCACTTTTGAACTGACGGTAAACACGTGAAAATCCGTGAAGGGCCGGGCCGCTGCATTGAAGAATCCCGGCATGAGCATATCGCGAAAACCGGTCGCGCCTGCCGACTCGACATTGAGCACGCTGAGATCGGCGGTCTTGTTCGGGCCGAAGTCAAAGTTCAGTCCGCTCACGTAATCGCTTTTGCCAAGCGGCGCACAGCCGAAGAGCGCGGAGAAATATCCCTCGTTCGATTTCGGCGCGACGAGAAGGAAGAGCGTCATCGCCTTCGTGGAGCGGCGCGGACCAGTGATGGTGAGAAAGTCGTCTTTGCCATCGAACTTCAGATACGCGGCCTGGCCATCGGAAATAAACACGGGCCGTCGCTCGGCCGACGTCTGCGTCGCCATGCGCGCATTGGTGGAGGCGTCGAGCAGAAGATCCATCGGTTGCAAATGCCGGACCGACGGCAGCGATGCGTTTTGACGGGAAGCTGCTTGCGACGAGGCATCGAACCGCAGCACGAGGCCGTCCCGCACGGGGGGTTCGGATGCCATGGCGGCACAGGTGATTAACCAGAGAAGGAGAATGTGTTGTTTCATCATCAGAACTCAGTTCTTTTTTCCCAAATGCAGCGCCGTGAACTTCCGCATCCCGGCGGTGATGGCTGTCTCAGTCGGAAGCCGTTCCATCGAGCTCGCGCCGTAAAATCCGTCCACGCCCCGGTAGCGTTCGAGGATGAATTGCGCGTCCTGCGGCGCAGCGATTGGGCCGCCGTGACAAAGCGCGAGCACATCCGAACGCAGGGACTGGCATCGACGATGGCCTGCACTTCGCCCACGCAATCCTCCAAAGTTTTCGCGGTGCGCGCGCCGATCGTGCCGCTCGTCGTCAGTCCCATGTGGGCCACGATGATGTCCGCGCCGGCTTCGGCCATGGCGCGGGCTTCGGCGACATTGAAAACATACGGCGTGGTGAGCAGTTCAAGATCGCGCGCGGCACGAATGCACTCCACTTCGAGTTGATAGCTCATCCCGGTTTCTTCCAGGTTCGCGCGGAACTGGCCGTCAATCAGCCCTACCGTCGGAAAATTCTGGATGCCCGCGAAGCCAAGGTCGCGCAGCTCGCGCAGAAAACGATCGCGCAACAGAAACGGATCGGTGGCGCAAACACCGGCGAGCACCGGCGTGTGGCGCACCGCGGTGAGGACTTCGCCCGCCATCTCGGTGACGATTTGATTCGCATTGCCGTACGGCATGAGGCCCGCGAGCGAACCCCGGCCGGCCATGCGGAACCGGCCTGAATTGTAGATGACGATGAGGTCCACGCCGCCAGCTTCTTCGCACTTCGCGGAGATGCCAGTGCCCGCTCCAGCCCCGATGATGGGTTGGCCCGCCGCGACTTTGCCACGGAGTTTGCGGAGAATGGCGGCGCGTCCAATCGCAGGATCGCGATTCGCCTGAATCGGCAGAGCAACGGTTTTGCGACGGGATGATCCCCGAAGAGAAATTCGTTTGATGTGTTTGCTCATGCTCTGAGTTGCTTCACGTAGCGGGCGTGGCCACGAAGAAACGGACCGCGGCTGTGTCGTCCTCGACCAGCCGCAGCGTTGGGCCGTGCGAACGTGCTGCGGCTGGTCTTCGACACAGCCGCGCTCCACTGACGCTTCAAAAAACTTTCACGCATTCGGGTCGATGATTACTCTCGCTGGCAAATCACGCCATGCCGCAGAACCACATTCATTTATCCAAACAGACGGCGGGCAGTTTCCGCACGCAAGAGTGGATCGTACGCGCGAGCGCCGAGGACCGACGCGACTGGCTCCGGGACACCCCGGTTTGTCGTGCGCTGGTGCGGCGCGGTATCTCGCACGCAGGCGTGGCCCACGCCGCGTATCCGTATGAAGTCACGCGTCCATCCTTGAGCGGAATGTTCGTCATGGCGTGCGTGGACGGCGCGGGCGAAGTGCTGCTGGATAATCGTTGGCGCAGGTTCTCCGCCGGACAGGCTTGTCTCGCGCCGCCGTATGCGCCGAACGCTTATCGCTGCATTTCTGGGTGCCGCTGGGAATTTGTCTGGGTGCGCTACGTGCAACCGCCGTCGCGCCGCCCAATTGTTTTCGCCGCCGCGCCGTTGCTCGCCGCGTTTGATGGTGAAGCGCTCCGGGCCGCAGTGCTGGGACTGCATCACGAAGCCGCGAGTGTCGCGCTGCCCGCCGCGCTCGATCAGTGGGTAGATCTCATCGAGACTTACGTTCGCCGCTTCACCCAACCTTGGCGCGAAGATGACCGCCTGCACCACCTCTGGGAAGACGTGGCCGCCGATCTCGCGCGCCACTGGACCGTGAACGAACTCGCCGCGCGCGCCGGTCTCAGCGACGAGCAACTGCGCCGCCTCTGCCTCCGCACCTTGGGCCGCAGCCCGCGCCAGCAGCTCACTTGGATGCGCATGGAACGCGCCGGCGCGCAAATCGCCGTTGGCACGGAGAAACTTGAAACCATCGCGCGCGAGGTCGGGTACGACAGTGTGTTCAGTTTCTCGAACACGTTTCATCGCCTGCTCGGTTGCCGTCCTTCGGAGTATCGATGTGGCACGGGGCGAGGTTCGGCCAAGACGTGACGCGTTATCGCGGCCACGAATAATCTGTGGGTGCCGTGCTGGGAACCAATTGATTCTCAATGGAGCGGGTGAAGGGAATCGAACCCTCGTCTCAGCCTTGGGAAGGCCACATTCTACCATTGAACCACACCCGCTTCCGACGGAGGCAGATTCTTAACAGCGCGGCAGAGTTACGGCAAGTTTGTTCGCCGCTTTTGCGAGCGTCACGCATTCAACACGCTGCGGCACGCTTCGCGCAATCGCCCCAAACTTGCCGACGATTTCGCTTCAATGTAGCAGCGAATCAACGGCTCGGTGCCGCTGGCGCGGAATGCGACCCATTCGCCGCCGGGCAGAAGAAACTTGTAGCCATCGGTGGTGATGAATTTTTTCACGGGAAAGGA
>DATHKK010000235.1:0-2831 GCA_035489355.1 Candidatus Limnocylindria bacterium | reverse complement strand
CTCGGCCTGACGCCTCTTGGGCAGTTCCCAGAAATTCTCGAACGGCATGTCGAGATAACGAAACGCCTCGGAAACGAGATAATGATAAACGAGTAAATCATCGATGCCCCACAACAGCAGTTTGCCAAACGCCGGGTCGTACAGATGCGTGTGGATGTCCGAAATAGGCGTTCGCGCCACCGCTTCTTCGACCGCGGCGGCGACTTGATCACGCATGAGTTCCGTCGTGATGGGAGTCATCAATCTCATGCTATAGAAATAACCGGTGGGCTGCACCCGCAATTTCCCGTTTCCCGTCACTTTGGCGTTTGACGCCGCGCCGAGGCTGCGCCGTAATCAAGTCGAACACCAAAAGCTATGAACAATCCAATTTCCCGCCGTTCCGCCGTCACGAAAATGGCACAGGCCAGTATTGTTGCTGTCACTGCCGCGTCGCTCGCTCAGCGATTGGGCGCGGCTGACGCCGCTGTGCCCGCCGTCAAAGGCCGCGTCAATCATTCCGTCTGCAAGTGGTGCTATCCGAAAATCTCGCTCGACGATCTGTGCGCGGCTGGCAAGGAGTTTGGCCTGCGCTCGGTCGAATTGCTCAACCCGCCCGACTTCGCCACGTTGAAGAAACACAACCTCACTTGCGCCATGGTTAGCAATCCCGTCATTGACGGACTCGGCGGCATCGAGCGCGCGTGGAACCGAGTGGAGCACCACGACAAATTGGTTTCAGCCTACGAGAAGCGCATCCAGGAAGTCGCCGACGCGGGCTTCACGAACCTGATTTGTTTCTCCGGCAATCGCGCGGGTCTCGACGATCAGAAGGGGATTGAGAACTGCGCGCTGGGATTGAAGCGCATCATGGCGGCGGCGGAGCAGGCGAAGGTCACCATCGTCATGGAGCTATTGAACAGCCGCGTGAACCACAAGGACTACCAGTGCGATCACACGGAATGGGGCGTCGAATTGTGCAAGGCGATCGGCTCCGAGCGCTTCAAGCTGCTCTACGATATTTACCACATGCAGATCATGGAGGGCGACCTGATCGTGCGCATCAAGAAGTTTCATCCTTACATCGCGCACTACCACACGGGCGGCGTGCCGGGACGCAACGAGATCGATGAGATGCAGGAGATCAATTACCCGGCCGTGATGAAGGCGATCGTGGACACCGGCTTTAAAGGCCACGTGGCGCAGGAATTCATTCCCAAGCGCGAGGACAATATCGCGTCGTTGAAGCAAGGCGTGCAGATTTGTGATGTGTGAACTTAAGGGGCGAAATAAATCAGCGCAGTCTAATCCGAAGTGATACGGCGTTCCCCCATTCATGAAGTTTCCCGGCATTGAATTATCCATTCTCGCTGCAGGGGTGGTTCTCATCGCACTCGTCTGCTTGGCTGTGGTACGAGTCAAGCCCTGGCTGAGACTCGTGGTGGTATTCGCAGCTTTGGTCATTGTGGGATCCTTCTCTTACAGCCTTGGCATCGGCATCGAGCGGTTCAGATGGACGAGTGGGCAGGAATATTGGTTTAGGAAGTACTCATCGCATCTTCATTCTTTGGTCGGCGAAAAGAATTACGATGATTTAACGAACGCGGTCGTTCGTTTTGATACTCGATACAGTCAGGACCCGCGCGGAATAAAAGATGTGATGTATCAGATTCTCGAGATTGGTCCGTACTACAAGGAAGCTGTGACTACGCCGCCTGACCCATCACTTCCGCCCCACACCCCATGAGCCACCACTGCCCCACCTGTAACGGAGTGCTCTACGATCGGAGACGCAAGGCGTGTGGTTTTTGTGGCGCGGCAGTTCCGGCCGAGCTTTTGTTCACGCCCGCCGAGTTGGAGCATTTGCGCGTCGAGGAGGCGTGGGCCGAGGAAACCCGGCGCCAACTTCGCGTCCAGGAAGCCGCCGAGGAAGAAGCCAAGGCCCGCGCGTTCGACGGCCTCCTCTCATCATCATGATACCGGGATCATGAACCGTTCTTGAAGATGTCATCTCGATCACGTCGCGATTCCCTTCGCCTCGGCGCGCTCCTGTTTGGGTGGAACGGGCTACCAGCCCGTCACCGTTCGGCAACTTGCCGAACGGAATGATGAGAGCGTTCAATGGTCGGAGGCTCCTCTCCTTTTCCAGCGTTGCCGCCGTTCCGTCCGGCAGGTTGCCGGACAGCACATGCTGGTAGCCTGTGCTACCCGTGGTTCTAGCATCATTTCCCATTTTCTCTGTGTTCTCTGCGCCCTCTGTGGCAATTCTTTTGAGGCGTGAGCGTCCTTCACCCCAAATCCCGTCCGCCGCTGGAGCGGATGATGCGCATCCACCATGAAATTGCGTCGGGCAGTTATCCGAACGCGGCGACGATGGCGCGCGAATT
Organism: Candidatus Limnocylindria bacterium; assembly: GCA_035489355.1. Lineage (GTDB taxonomy): Bacteria > Verrucomicrobiota > Verrucomicrobiia > Limisphaerales > SIBH01 > JANNGC01. The sequence continues at coordinate 465 of DATHKK010000235.1, read as the reverse complement.
GGAGGTCAGCACCAAGTCCATCCAGCGCGACATCGAGTTCGTGTAAAGTTTCGGCGCTTGCCCAGAAGTTCGCCGCCGGTATTCTTCCAGCATGAGCACCGTTTTTGAAATTGAAAACGCCGTCCAGAAGCTCTCGCGCAGTGACTTGGCCGCCTTCCGCGATTGGTTTCTCGGCTTCGATGCCGCCGCGTGGGACAAGCAGTTCGAGGAAGATGTTGCCGCCGGTCGTCTCGATGCCCTTGCCGACGAGGCCGTCCGGGATTTGCGCGCCGGGCGTTGCACCGATTTGTGAAGCATCGCGCCAGTCCCAAGTTCTGGAAGTTCTACGAGCAGCTTCCAAAAGACATTCGGGCACTGGCTGACAAGAACTTTGAATTGCTCAAGCGCGACCCTCGGCATCCATCATTGCATTTCAAGAAAGTAGGGCGGATGTGGTCAGCCCGCGTTGGGATTCATTATCGAGCC
>DATHKK010000234.1:0-7358 GCA_035489355.1 Candidatus Limnocylindria bacterium | reverse complement strand
CGCGTTCTGTGATTCGACGAACCGCTGGCTGCCGTTGCTCTGCACGATGAACGTCACCGTTGCGACGGAGATGGTGCGCAACGATTTCAAGATGACGCACGAGCAGTTCTCCAACGCCGCGTCGCGCGCGCCCGCCGGCTGTGATGGTTTGTTCCTTTTGCCGTATCTCGAAGGCGAACGCACGCCCAACGTCCCCGATGGCACGGGCGTGTTCGTGGGCGTTAACAGCCGCACGTTCACGGCGCCTCACTTCGCGCGCGCCACGATGGAAGGCGTGACGCTGGGGATGAACTACGGTTTGCGCCGGCTCGCGCAATTGGGAGTGAAGCCGGCGCAGATTCGCGCCACGGGCGGCGGCGCGAAGTCAAAAATCTGGCGTCAGATCATGGCCGACATTTTCGACGCTGAAGTCGTGACGCTGAAAGTGAGCGAAGGTGCAGCTTACGGCGCGGCGCTGCAGGCGCTTTGGTGCTGGCGATTGCAGCAGGGCGAAAAAGCGTCCATCGCGGACATCACCGATGAGTTTGTCGAGATCGTGAAAGCTGAAACCGCCACGCCGAACAAAAAAAACGTGGAGGTCTATCGCGAGTTGCAGGCGTTGCAGGACGAAAGCTCCAAAGCCCTGCGCGACGTCTTCAAACAACATCGCCAGTTCGTGCTGCGCTAAGCGATTTCCAGAATCTGCCGGGTATCCACTATTCCAACCAACGATCGGTCGGACTGTTCAACGTTTCGTTTTCACGGCGGGCCGCGCCGGATGGGACGCTGTGGTCTTCGTCACCGGCTTCGGCTTCACCGTCGTGGTGCGTTTCATGTCCGTGGTCAATTTCTGCTTTCCGTTGCCGCTGAGCGTGCGCGTGGTGGCAGGCGCGGGCGGCCACGGCTTGGCGATAGCCTCGGTTTTTTTCTGTTTCAACGAGCGAAGTTCAGCTTCAGCTCTCAGCCAGTGCCTCAGGTCATAGCCGTGCTGGCGTCCCTCTTTTTCCCATTTCAGGAAGGCGTTCAGCGCCACCTCGTCGTGCGAGGGTTCAGAATCGATGAGTGGAGTATTCGCAGTCATGTCGTTTCTTTCGTTTGTGTCTGTTGCATTGGCGCGCTCAACACGCGAACTCGCGAGACTCGACGCAGCCGGAAGTTTACCCAAAAAGGGAAATCCCCGGAGCCGGTCGGGGGTCGGGAATTTCCATCCGTGCGGGATGGCGCTAAGCGCCGCGCGGAAAGAGTGATTAGGAAAATTCGCGGCAGTCGTCAATTCCAAACCTGATTTCGCGCTCAAAGAGAGCGTGCGAATAGCAACTGACCGGGGAGAAAGATTTTCATCGCACCGGATCGCTGCGCTGAATGCGCGCTACTTTCTCCGCACCAACCGCAGCGAGTCTTCGTCAATCCACACTTCGCCTTTTAACGCTCTGAGTTCCGCGACGAGATCCACGTCATTGTCGATCGCGTTGGTAAGGCTGTGCTGGACGTGCGTCCACGGCGCGTCGCCCTCCAGCGAGTTCTGCCGCTGCTTATCGCCGGAAAGCCGCAGGCCCGCTCCGATGCCGATATGATTCGTTCGACTGATAATCCCCGCACCGCGCAGATCGCCCTCGAAAAAATAAATCCCTGCGGGCAGCGCCACCTTGGTGCGCCATGACGCGACACAGTAAGCATTCGTTGTCGTCGTGCTGATGTGCAGCAGCCGTTTGCTTCCTTCGGTGACTCGCTCGTGCAAGGCCGGCGGCGAATCCTTGTCCGTCTTTTTGCGCCAGCCGCTCAGCTTCGCAATGCCATTGCCGTCGAAGTTCAACGTCAGCGCCGGCGTGCTGTAAAGCTGGTTGGTGATGTTCTGCCAGCGCGCCACGAGCCGATTGTTCATGTCATTGGCGCAGCGGAGAAAATCATTCGTCTCGTTCGCATTACGCGCTGCGGTGAGCATGCGCGCCGCGAGGCAGTTCACGCGATTGGTCAACACCTCGAGTTGAAACAGATTGGTGAACAACAGCCCGCGGCGTTCGCGAAAAAGTTTTGCGCCTTCGAGTGTCGTCATCACTGCTCTCGTGACGAGCGCGTCTTGCGGCGGTTGCACAGAGACGCCGGTATTCCCAAAAGCCCAATCCACACCGTGCCCGATGAATGTGAAACGGTCCGTGTCCGGGTGATGGTAGATGCGATAATTGTTCCGGTTCATCGCGTAACCGTCCGTGTGCGCCGTGAACAACTCGCAGACGAGGTGCGACATGTAGCGATCGATGTCGAGCACTTGCGGGAGCTTCTGCCAGCGCTCGACCGGGTCGGCGATCTTCACCACATCGAGGAGCTTCAGCCGGTCCGCCTGGGTTTTGTCATCGCCGTTATCCAAGTCGATCTGTTGATCGATGTCCTGCAAGTATGCCTCGTAGAGACTTCCGTCCGGGTTGCCAAACCAGCGTTTGAGGAATTCTTTGTTGTGCATCTCCACCAGCACGTAGAGGCCGAGATCGCGCCCGTTGAAAATCACCCGCGCGTGCGTCACGCGTGACACCGGCACGTTCGCCTCGAGAAACATTTCGTTGGCCATGAAATCAGCGAGGTAAGTCGGATCCTGGCTGGAGTTGTTGAGCGCAATCTTCGTCAGCCCGAGGAACTCCTGGTCCGGCACGTAGTGATCGAACTTGGTCACGAAACTCGGCTTGTCGTTCAACGGCCGGCGGCTGCCGTTGCCTTTGACGCGCAGCGCAACATCACGAAGCATCGTTGCTTCCGCTGTGACAGTGCCGCGCGCGTAGCTCCGATCGTCCTTCTGCAACGCCGCCAATTCATTACCCACAATATCGATCTTGAACGTAAGAATCGGGGCGTTGGTGGCGAACAACGCGTCGCTGGGATCGTTTTTCTTTCCCTTGGCTGCCTTGCCGGTGTTCTTCGGAGCTTTCGGCGTGTCGCGTTTGGCCGCGGCGAAGGCGCTCGTCATCGTCATAGCGAACATGAGCAGAATTAAATTGAAACGCCGTGAGATCATTCCGTCTTCACCAACCTCATTGAATCGGCATCGAACCAAACTTCGCCTGCCGTGGCGCGCAGTTCGCAGATCAACGTTACCTCCTGCTCGAACTGGATTGGGAATTCATACTCCAACTTCTGCCACGGCGCGTCGCCGATCAGTTTGTTCAATCGGTTCGTTTGCGTGCCGTGCTGGCGAATGCCCGCACCCTCTCCTTTCTTGATGTCCAGCGCCGGCACAATGCCAGCCCCTTTCGCCATCGTCTCAAAACGATATTTGCCTTCTCCCAAATACACCGTCGCGCGCCACGATGCTGTCGTGTTGGTCGTGTGGTTCGTCGTGATGATGTGCAACGCATGCCGGCCATCAACGTCCACCTGATCGCGCAACGCTTTGGCCGGGTCGCGCGGTTCCGGCGAGGGGATGGCCCAATTCCGAATCTTAGCGATGCCGCTGGCGAACACGGTGGGCTGCGGCTCCGGTTCTCGCAGCCGTTTCTCGAAGTTCGCGTGCTGGGCCACAATCAGATCGCGAATGCGCTTCACCTGGCCATTGTATTCGTTGGTGTTTCCCGCATAAGGCCGAAGGAGCGCCGCCAGTTCGTCCACGCGATTGGTCAGCATTTCGATTTGAAATACATTCGTGAACACCTGCCCGAACCGCTCGCGGTAAAACTTTTTGCCTTGCGGTGTTTCGATCATGGCGCGCGCGACCAGGCCATTGAACCTTTTCGGCCTTGGAATTATGAAATGGTTCACCTCCCAAAACATCTGGTCCATCCCGTGCGGCAGGAAAACCATCTTCCCTGTGCCGAGATCGTGATAGACGCGATAATTGTTCCGGTTCATCACGTAGCCGTCCCAATCCCACGTCATGACTTGAAGCGCGGCGAAGGAAAGGAACCGATCCATGTCCAGCACCTTGGACAACTCGTCGAAGCGCGTCAGCGGATCGGTATGTTGCGCCGCCTTCGTCAGCGCCTTCAAGTCCGACCAGTCGCGCACGTCCTCATCACCGTCCAGGTCGCGTTCAAGCTGATCCGTGATCTCGCGCAAAAATCCACCGTCGTAGAGATTACCTTCGGGGTTCTTGAAATAGATCTCGAGCATGTCCTTGGTGAACCCTTCTTTGAGGACATAGAGACCCCTCTTTTTCCCGTTCAACTCCAGCGTGGCGTAGGAGACCCGAGGCGTCGGCACGCCGGCCTTGCGATACAGTTCGCTGCATAAGTTCTCAGTGAGATAGCTGCCATCCTGCACGGAGTTGTTCAGGTGAATCTTGCGTAGCCCGTGGAAACGCTGCTTTGGCGTGAACTTTCCGAAGTTTAGCGTCAACGCCGGTTTGTCATCGATGCCGCGCCGGCTGCCGGCCGCGCCTTTGACGTGCAAGCCGACGTCGTGCCAGACGTTCGTTCCTTCATAAATCGTGGCACGGACGTCCTTACGATCGTCTTCATGACGCAAAAACACGAGTTCGCGCGGCGAAATCTCAATGCGGAAAGACAAAACAGTTTTGTTGTCGAAGATCTCCTCAGCCGGCGCGCGTTTTTGTTTTTTGTCTTTGTTAGCCGAAGCGGCTGGTGTGCTTTGACCGGGAGAATAGTTGGCGGCAAAGGCACCCGTGCTGACGAGGGATGTCAGCGCGATGACAAGAACAGCGAGCGAAGTTTGGCCAGTGCGCATTTTGACCTCAGTCAATGACGCCGCTGCATCCTATTCGTTCAAGGAAATTGCGGCGCGTTGACAGCTTGTAACATCCTTCCCAAACTCTTGCCACATTGAGCACGCCGTCCGCTCAGGATTTTACCTTCATGCGACTCGCCCTGCGTCTCGCCGCGCGTGGCTACGGCCAGGCCTCGCCGAACCCAATGGTCGGCGCGGTCCTGGTGAAGAACGGAGAGGTCATCGGGCGCGGCTGGCATCGGCGCGCCGGATTGCCTCATGCCGAGATCGAAGCACTACGCGATAGTGAATGCCGCCGTCACAATGCTCGCGGCGCATCGCTCTATGTGACGCTGGAACCGTGTTCCACGCACGGGCGGACACCGCCTTGCACCGACGCGATTATTTCTGCCGGGATCAAACGCGTGGTGGTGGCTGCGAAAGACCCGAATCCTCAACACGCCGGCCGCGGCTTCAAGCTGTTGCGCCGCGCGGGCATCGATGTGACTTGCGGTGTCCTCGCGGAAGAAGCGAATCGCCTCAACGAATCATTCAACCACTGGATCGTTCATCGCACTCCCTTCGTGACGGTGAAAGCTGCCATGACGCTGGACGGCAAAATCGCCACGCGCACCGGCGAATCCAAATGGATCACTGGCCGCCCCTCGCGCGCTTACAGCATGAGGCTGCGCCAGGGAGCCGACGCAATTCTCGTGGGCGTGAACACTGCGCTGGCGGACGATCCCGCGCTGACGTTGCGGTCCGTTGAAGGTTGCAGGTTGAAAGTTGAAAGTTTGCGCCAGCCGAGCCGCATCGTCCTTGATTCCTCCGCACGCACTCCGCTCACGTCAAAGCTCGTCACCGATCCATTCGCGGCGCTGACAACGATTGTCGTTTCAAAAAAGGCGGCGGCGAAACGAGTGGCAGCCTTGCGGAAACGAGTGCGAGTCGAGATGGCTCCGTTGCGCGACGGCGTCATCGACCTGCGGTGGCTCACGAAAAAACTAGGCGCGGAAAACATCACCAGCCTGCTGATCGAAGGTGGGGGTGAAGTGAACGCTTCATTCCTCTTCCAGCGGCTCGCGCATCGCGTAGCCTTCTTCTACGCGCCCAAAATCATCGGCGGACAGGATGCGCGGAAAGGTGTCGCGGGCAAGGGCATTGCGGAATTGAAAGACGCCATCCACCTGCGCGATGTGGAATACCGCTGGCTGGGCGCGGACCTCCTGCTTACCGCGCGCGTCGAGAACTGAGTTGAGAGTTCGCCCGCGTTTCCCGAATCTTCCAGCAGCATGTTCACCGGCATCGTCGAAGAAACCGGCACGGTCGAAAGCATCCGCGAATCTGCGGCGGCGATTCACATCATCGTGCGCGCTCGCGTGTGCGCGCGCGGCGCGAAAGTCGGTGATAGCATTTCCGTGAATGGCTGCTGCCTCACGGTCACGAAGATTTCTCGCGCGAGCAAACGAGCATTGCTGCACTTCGATCTGCTGTGCGAAACTTGGACGCGCACGAATCTGCAATTCTCCAAGCCCGGCGCGCTGGTCAATCTCGAACGTTCGCTGGCCGCCAACGGACGCCTCGACGGGCATTTCGTCACTGGCCACATCGACGGCGTTGGCAAGATCGCACGCTGGGAACGCGCCGGAGCCGATCACGTGCTCGACATTTCCGCGTCCCGCGAAGTGCTGCGCTACGTCGTTTTCAAAGGCTCCATCGCCATCGATGGAATCAGCCTCACCGTCGCGGGCGTGACGAAGCGCGGCTTTCGCGTTTGGATCATCCCGCACACTTTCGAAGTCACGGCGCTGCGCGAACGCAAGGTGGGGGACGCGGTGAATCTGGAAGCGGACATTCTCGGGAAATACGTCGAACAATTTGTGAAGCGCCGATGATCTTTTAGAAGTGCCGCGCGCCGCTCCACTCATGCTGACCAACGCTTTCTCGCTTTCAAAAACTGCGTGCGTTCAACGTCACCCGCTCGTATGTTCCGCCGCTTTTATGGCAACGATTCGTCCTTTTCCAGCGCTGCGACCACAACCGCAACTCGCTTCACAGATTTGCGAGCTGCCTTATGACGTCATGTCGTCAGACGAGGCGCGCCAGTTCGCCGCCGGCAATCCACTCAGCTTCTTGCACGTGAGCAAACCGGAGATTGATTTGCCACCGGGCACGGACCTTTACTCGCCGCAGGTCTATGCGAAGGGGCGGGAGAATTTGCAGAAGCTCATCGCTGAGAGGGCCTTGCGACAGGATCGAGTGGCCTGCTTTTATCTCTATCGGCAGATCATGGGCGCGCACTCGCAGGTCGGCATCGTGGTCGTGGCGAGTTGCGAGGAGTATTTGCAGGGCACGATCAAAAAGCATGAACTCACGCGCCCGGACAAGGAGGACGATCGCGTGCGCCACATCGAAGCGCTTTCGTCTCAAACCGGCCCTGTGTTCCTGACTTATCGCACCAGCGTCGCCATCGATGCTTTCGTGAATCGGAAAATTCAGGAACCGCCCGACGTGGACTTCGTAGCGGCGGACGGCGTGCGGCACACGTCGTGGCTGGTCGCGGACGGCGCGAGCACCGACGTCATCGAACGTGAGTTCACCAAGATCCCGGCGCTTTATATCGCGGATGGGCATCATCGTAGTGCGGCGGCGGCGCGCGTGTATCAATCGCGGCGGGACAATCCTAGTGCAGGCTGGTTTCTCTCCGTGATTTTTCCGCACAACCAGATGCA
>DATHKK010000233.1:0-4406 GCA_035489355.1 Candidatus Limnocylindria bacterium | reverse complement strand
GGTTGTCGATGCTGACCGAGCCGAACTCGTTGATGATGACCGCGCAACGATACCCGTGCTTTTGAGTGAGCAGGTGATTCAGCAGCGTGGTCTTGCCCGCGCCGAGGTAGCCGGTGAGCACCGTGACTGGAACTGGATCTTTCTGTTTCATTCGAGCCACGGAGTTAAACACAAGAATGTCCAAGCACCAACATTTGGAATTTCGCGGGACGATGAATGCCTGTAGTCGCAACGGCATGGAAGGTAGGGCGCGTCGCTCGGCGCGCGCCGGCGATGGCTCGCAATCTCTCAAGTGGACGCGCTGTTCTGAATTCGCGGCGCGCGCGGAGCGACGCGCCCTACCTTCACGACCCATTCTCCCAAGCTTGGATGTCGGCACACATCGCTTATTCTTCGGCCATGTCGCTGGTGCGAATTCTCGTGGATGGCTATAGCCTCCTGCACAGTTGGCCGGAGCTGGCGCCCGGCAGGCCGCGCTATTCCGCGTCCGCACGCGACGAGCTCGTTCACATGATGCGCCTCTACAGCGACGCGGTACAGACGCCCATCACGATTGTTTTCGACGGCGGCGGCCATCGCGGGACGAAAGGGGAAACGCAATCCACGCCCGAGGTTGAAATTCTCTATTCCAAAGCCGGCCAGACCGCGGACCAAATTATCGAGCGCGTGACGCATCGCATCAAGGACTTCGGCGAAGTGCTCGCGGTCACGAACGACCATGCGGAGCGCGATACCGTCATCGCGTTGGGGGGCTTCGCTTCGAGTTGCGACAGCTTCATCGAAACCGTGCAGCGCGCCTTGGGCGATCTGGAGCGTGCGGTGAAGCACTACAATTCTGGCGAGAAACGCCGATATAACCGTTCGTGAACCTTTTCGCGAACGTGGCAGATAAGTTTCGGAAACTCGGAATGTGGGCTGTGCTCGGCGTGGCGTTATTGCTCGCTGTGCCCGTTGTCGCCGCGCCGCGTCCCGTCAGCTCCAACCGTTTTCTCTTCGTTGTCGATACATCGGCGAGCATGAAGCCGTTCGAGGCGCCGCTGCGCGAAGCCCTGTTCGATCTCATCTACAGTGGCGCCCGCGGCCGCATGACCAACAACGACACATACGGCATTTGGATGGTGAACGAAAAAAACGACACGTCGTTCCCAATGGAAACATGGCGCCTGAAGCAGAACGTCGAACTAGCCGCGACCGCTGTCACCGCCGTGAAGGAACATGGTTTGAAAGGGAAAGCTCTTCTCGACATCGCCATGGCTGACTTGGCCCAAGTCATCAAGAACGTGGACTACGTGACGGTCGTCCTGGTGTCGAACGGAGAAACCCCTATCCACGGCACGCGATTTGACGATGCGATCAACGCTCGCTTGCGTGAACTCGCGCCGGAAATGAAGCGTGCCAAGGCCACGTTGAATCTCGCGCTGGTGGCGCAAGACGGCGAATACGTCGCCTGGGCGGTGAACTCTCCGGAGTTCCTGCTCGAAATCCCGTTCGTGGCGCACAAGCCCAAGCCGGTCAAAGTGGAAGTGACGGTTGAGAAAGCGGCTTCGTCTGCTTCGAATGCGGTTCGCATCGCCGCAGCTCCCGTCGTAATCCAGCGCATCGCCTCTTCGCCGATCATCATCACCAGGGAATCCGTCGCGCAAGAGAGGCGCAGTTACGTTTCCGCCGCGACCATTCCGGATGCGACACCGGCGCTGGTGGTTTCGAATCTCGTTCCAGCAGTGGCGGTCGTGGCAGTCACCAACACTCATGTCGCTATCGCTACTAATGTGCAGACCGCGAGCGCGCCGACGATTGCGCTTCCGCCCGCTACCAATCTGCCTGTCGCGAAAACCGCTGTGGCCGCGGCGAAAGTGGAACGGGCCAGCACAAAAGTTGTGGAGATTTCCGAGCTGGCTATTCCCGCAGTTTCATCGCCCGCTTCGCCTACGACTTCGGGTGCTCGCTCCATCCTTTGGTGGGCGCTCACGGGCGGCAGCGTGACGCTCGCGTGCGTCTTCGGTGTGATGCTTCTCTTCCGCGGTCGCCGCCGTGAAACAAGCTTAATCTCGCAATCGCTCATGCGCGAGCGGATCAAACTCAGTTAAGAATCCTTCGCAACGATCACGCGAAGATGTCCGTCACGACTTCTCCGGCCACATCGGTCAGCCGAAAGTCGCGCCCCGCGTAACGATAGGTGAGCTTCTCGTGATTCAGTCCCATCGCGGCTAACAAAGTCGCATGGAGATCGTTCGTGTGAATGCGGCCTTCCACGGCTTTGATACCGTATTCGTCCGTGCCGCCGTAGCTGAATCCTTTCTTCACGCCCGCGCCGGTGAGAAACATCGAATAGCCGGTGATGTTGTGGTCGCGGCCGTCCGGCCCTTGCGCCATGGGCAAACGTCCGAATTCGGAACCGAAGAGCACGAGCGTGTCCTCAAGCAACCCACGTTGTTCGAGGTCAGTTAGGAGCGCCGACGTCGGTTGATCGATCGAGGCGCAGCGATTGATGAGTCCTTTGTGCAGGTTGTTGTGATGATCCCAGCCGCCCTGGCAAATCTCCACGAAGCGCACCCCCGCCTCGCTGAGCCGACGCGCCATCAGACACTGCCGCGCGAACGATCCTTCGGCGCCGGCCTTTACGCCGTAAGCATCGAGCACGTGCTGCGGTTCCTTTGAGATGTCGAGCAACTCGGGCACTCTGTCCTGCATCCGGAAGCCGAGTTCGTACGACTCGATGATTCCTTCCACGGGATCGGGCGCGCCGGATTGCGCGGCGAGATCGCGGTTCATCGCTTGAATGAGATCGATCTGCTTGCGTTGCAAACCTTGCGTCGCGGCGGCCTTGATGTTTGGCAGAAATCCTTGGTCGGTGATGCGTGTGCCCTGGTAATGCGCCGGGAGAAATGCGCTGCCGTAATTCACCGCGCCACCGAAGTTCGGCGGCGGATTGACCGTCACGTAGCCCGGCAAATCCTGATTGTCCGTTCCAAGACCATAGAGCAACCACGCGCCCATGCTCGGGCGAGTGAGGGCCGCATTCGCGCTGCCGGTGTGCAACTGCACCACGGCCTGCGGATGCGCCGGCGTGTCGGTGTGCAGCCCGCGCAGCCAGCAAAGTTTGTCCGCGTGCGTGGCGATGTTCGGCAGCAACTCGGAGAACCACGAGCCAGTCTCGCCGTACTGCTTGAACTTAAACTTCGACTCCGTGACCGTGCCTCCGCCGGGACCAGCCTTGCCATTGTTTTTCTCCAACGCAGGTTTGTATTCGAAGGTGTCGTGCTGCGACATCGCGCCTTCCATGAACACGAAGATGATGCGCTTGGCCTTGGGCTTGAAGTGCGGCGCTTTCGGCGCGAGCGGCTTCAGTACGGATTTGTCGGCCGCGAGCAGTTTCGCGGTTTGCTGCCCAAGCAAGCCGGCCAGCGCGAGATAACCGAAGCCCGCGCCGGCAGATTTCAAAACCGAGCGGCGCGAAAGCAGTGGATTGTAGTTCGACATAGTTGTTTCTCCTGGATGTGATTGGTTCAGCGCACGAATCGGAATTCTGCTGAGGCATACAGCGCCTGGCTGAAGCTGAGCCACGCGGCGGTGCGTGCGTCCTTCGCCTGCACGCTTTGCTCAGGAATGACTTCGTCTGTGCGATCGATGTCGTCGGGGTTCACGACGGTCGCGTCCGTTTTCGCGTCGTCCTCTTTTGGCGTGACGGCGGCGACGTGAACCGTCGGTTGAGCGGGCGCGGTGTCGCGATAACTGGATTCAAAGGTGGTGAGGAATTCCTGCGCGCGCTTCACTTCCTGTTTCGTCGCGTCGCGCCCCAGCGTGAGCAGATACGCCTGCTGAATGCGTTCGACGTCCGGGTGATGGCTCTGCGTGAGCAAACGTTCCGCGAGTGCGAGCGATTGCTGCCGCACGAAACCTGAGTTCAGCAAATAGAGCGACTGTGTCGGCACCGTCGTCGTTTCACGCTTGCCGGTAACGAGCGACTGTTCAACGGGATCAAAAGTCTCCAGCGCCTTCGACACCACGCCGCGCAACGCGGGCAAATACACGCTGCGATACAGCGCGCAATCAGCGTTCTCATGAATCGTGTGCGCCTCGCGGCCGTTGTCGCGCATCTCGATCATCTTAAGTTCTTTGGCCGCTGAACCACCAGGCGGCTTGGGCTGAAGCTGCCCCGACGAGGCGAGCATCGCGTCGCGAATTTCCTCTGCCGCCAATCGGCGCGGCGAGTGACGCCACACGAAACGATTTGCCGGATCGACTTTGCGATGCGTCTCGGGCGCTTCGCTTCCGAGTTGATAGGCGTGCGAAAGCAAAATTTCGCGCACAAGCTTTTTCGTGGACCAACCATTGCGCATGAATTCGTTCGCGAGGTAATCCAACAGTTCGGGATGGGACGGCACATCGCCGTTCACGCCGAAGTT
>DATHKK010000232.1:0-2451 GCA_035489355.1 Candidatus Limnocylindria bacterium | reverse complement strand
GCCGTTGAACTCCGTCTCATCGATGAGCAGAAACCCACCAGCCGGAACCGTCGTCCCATTCGGGATCTGATACTTCTTCGGCTCGCTCGGGTCATCGGTCAGATACCAGCCGCTGATATTCGCGGCGGTCGCGCCCGGGTTGAACAACTCGATCGTATCCACGTCGGGCAGATCGGTGTGCGTGAGCGCTTCGTTGACGAAGATGACCGGGATCGGCGGCGGAGCCGGATCGACGACGCCCGGCGAACCATTCTCACCGGCGCTGATGCGCCAGCTCTGGCTCTCGTCCCACGTGTTAAGCGGCGCGGTGGGATCGAGAATCACGAGCGAGAACCCGAGCCCATCGGCGAGCGGATACCAATTATCGCCGTAGCTGAAATCGAGAATGGGTTCGAGCCGCGGGCCGACGAAGGTGATGCGTTCACCGCTGTTATCGAGGTTGCCCTGGAACACGCCGGCGATATTGGTCTTGGCGCCATAACGAGCCGTGAACGAAGCCAGGTTCTTCACGATCAACACGTAGCCGCCGGGCGCCACATTCGTCACACCATTCGTCGCGGTGAACGTGAAGGTGATGCCATTGGTGAACCGGAAGCCGGCGAGGTTCAGCGTGTTGCTCCCGATGTTTTTCAATTCCACATACTCGAAATTGTCCGGATCGTTCGTGTCCGACAGCGAAGCGGACGGGGCGGGATGGAACATGAGTTCGCTGATCACCAGCGGCGGAAGTGTGATGTAGTAAGTGCGCGCGACGTCGCCGGACCAGGGCGTGCTGACAATCGGGTTCCGGGAGCCGCTCGGAGTTGTTCCGGTCAGGTTGCTGTGCGCCAGGTTTCGCGCGCGAGCGCGGATGCGGACGTTGTTGGTGATGGTGATCGGCGCGGTGTAAAGCAAAGCCGCGGGATTAATCACGCCTTGCAAGCCACGCGGGTCGCTGCCGTCGAGCGTGTAGTAAATCTGCGTGCCGGCCTTGCCCGAGTTGTCGGCGAGCGTCATGACGGCGCCCAGCGGCACCTGTCCCTCGGGCAAATTGTGCGACGGACGGTTGAGGAGATTGGTGTCCATGAAATGAACGTGCTCCAACAGCCAGCGTTTCTGGAAATCAACCTCGCCCTGATAGGTGCCAGGAGTGGGAAACACGTGAGTGTAAACGCTGTTGCAACTGAACTGGAGGCCGGAGCGCGGGCTGGTGTCCGATGCTCCGCCGCCGGTCCAGCGTTTCTGTTCCCGCACCTGCGCTTCGCGGACTTCGGTGGCGAAGCCATCCACGATGGCGGCGAGTCGATTGGTTTCGAGAGAGGATGTCCGCTTTTCCTGATATCGATCAATCCAGCGCTGCCAGAAATCCACGTCCGAGAACAAGCGGTTCAACCACGACCAGGTGTTGACCGACGATCCGCCGAAGAAGTCCGTGCCGTAATCCGTGCCGCCGCAGGCCGAGGCGTCATACGACTGCCATGAGCGGGGATTGAACGTGCGCTGATCCCCGCGCAGCGTGCCGAGGCCGCGATCCACGTCCCACAGCGGACCCGCAATGAGCTTCCCGCCCCGCGGTTTGTACATGTAGCCGCTTAGGCGATAGCCATCGGCGTTCATCACCATGACGTTTCCGATGTGCAGGTCGATGGTCGCGTCCACATCGAGATAGTTCGAGTAATGGTTGGTGCTGTTGACGTTGATGAGATTGGCGCCCTGGAGGCCGTTGTTCATGTTATCCAAGTAGGCCTTGATGTAATTGGCTTGAGCCGTACGCGCCGGTGTGACCATTTCCAAGCCGTCCGGCTCCTGGTAATTGATGGTCATGCCGCCGCCCACAAAGGTGCGCTCGTTTCCGTCCGTGCGATCGACTTTGAGGAGATACCCGCCTGTGATCGCCGCGGCGTTCGTCTGTTCGGGTTGGAGGATGTCGATGTCCACGCGATTGCCGTCGCGCTTCACTTTTTCCTCCAGCACGTACACGCCGTTGTAATCGCCCATGCCCCCAGCCGTGGAATTGGTGGTCGCGGTGATGGCGCCGGTGTTGTTGCGAAAGAACACTTCTACGAAGCGGGTGCGCGAAGAGTAGTAACCAAAGTCACGGCCTAATTGGTGCATGATCTGGTTGTGCATCATGGAAAGGTCGAACTGGTTCGGCGCGTAAAGCACCCAGTCCGATTCCTGCGGCAGTCCGGCGAAGGAGGCCTCCTCGTCGTCGTTGAACTCGTCCCAGAACTCAATGGCGTAGCTCGATTTCGGGAACGGCTGCGTGCTGGAGCCGCGCAGATTGAGTCCGGCCCGCTTGATCATTTGGGGCGGATCCATGATGGAGGCGAGGCCGGACGGAGTGTTGTTGTCCATGCAGGTGATCATCACGGAGTTGTCCACATCAGGATACCCGCCGGAAAGCGTCGTAGCGCCAACCATGTGAGTGATGACGATGGGCAAAGTAGAGACAAAGTTGGTGATACCAGG
>DATHKK010000231.1:0-2183 GCA_035489355.1 Candidatus Limnocylindria bacterium | reverse complement strand
TTTTCCGAACATCGACATTCAGGGGTTGTCGCCGAAATACACCGACGGCAAAGTGAGCAGCCTCTCGGGAATCCAGGATGACGCGGGCGCGATTCAGATCAGTGTGCCGGTGCAGCCGGGCAATTCCGGCGGGCCGCTGACCGATGCGAACGGCCACGTCATCGGAATCGTGGTGGCGCGTTTGAATGATTACTCGGCACTGAAACGAACCCGTGCCATTCCGCAGAACGTGAACTACGCGGTGAAGACCCTGCCGCTCGTGGCGTTAATCCGGCAGGCGGGGCTGGCGTCGAAGGTAAGATACTCCGCCGCGGCCAGCAGTCAGGCGGTGCAAGACGTGGAGAAGGCGACCGCGCTCATTTTGGTCGGCGAGTAACTGCAGAATACTTTTGCACGCGAACCGCGGCTTAAGCCTGGTCCACATCTGATACGGTCGCAGCCATGTGTGCTCCTCCGAAATAAATGCCAGAATCATGACATGCTCGATAAAACATTGAGATCATCAGCGTTTTGTCCCGTATCTGAAACTTATTCTTCACTTCGCTAAGGGTCGCAATACCCCATTGTCTGATCTGACAAATATTTTCGGCAGGGAACAGAATTGAAACGGTGGCGGAGAGAGGGGGATTCGAACCCCCGATACGATTTTACT
This sequence comes from Candidatus Limnocylindria bacterium, assembly GCA_035489355.1. Taxonomy (GTDB): domain Bacteria; phylum Verrucomicrobiota; class Verrucomicrobiia; order Limisphaerales; family SIBH01; genus JANNGC01. The sequence continues at coordinate 1,531 of DATHKK010000231.1, read as the reverse complement.
CGTATAACGGTTTAGCAAACCGCCGCTTTCGGCCACTCAGCCATCTCTCCAACCAGGATGCGTGCAGGCATTCCGGGGCGTGGCCGCTGCATAATGGAAACCCGGAATTCTTTTCGCCAGTGCCCGGTTTTTATCGTTTCAAATGTGCAGGCGGTCAAGTGAATCCGCGCCGCCGCGGTGAAGTTGGAAGCACCAGAGCGAGCAAACATCAACGTGCTGCCAGTTTTCAACTGGCAGAGGCGCGCTGAGTTCAGAACGTGTGAATCTCTTCTCTGGCGTGTTGGAAGGGATGGGAACACGATCTACCGGTTGCAAACCGGTAGATCGTCGCAAGAGCCGTCGCTCAAAGCGTGATCACGCCGAGGATGCTTTCGCGAGAGACGGGGCCAAACGTGCGGCTGTCCAGGCTGCGCATGCGATTGTCGCCGAGAACAAAGTAGTAATTGCGCGGGATGACGGTGGCTTTGCCCAGCGGCGCGCGGTCCGGTCGAATGGGAACGGAAGCGTAAGGTTCGAACATGCGGTGGCCGTTCACATAGACGGCATCGCTCTGCATCACCACGGTTTCGCATGGGAGACCGATAATGCGTTTGACGATCAGTTCGCCGGTTTCAGGATCTTTCAACACAACGAGTTCGCCGCGCTCCGGCTCGCGATGAAGATACGCAAATCGATTCAGCAGGAAGCGGTCTCCGGCGTTGAGCGTGGGCGACATGCTGGCGCCTTTGACTTCCACGGCGCTGACAACGACGTGGCTGAAAAACAGGTAACTGCAAAAAGAGAGGACGACGAGCGCGGCCAGTTTCAGAAGTCGATGCCGTCCGGCGGAAACGGAATCTGAGGATGGTGAAGCGCCAATCATCTTTCGCACCAGGCCCAGCCCACGTTGCACATTCATTCCCACGTCGCGGCCATTGTTAAAGCATGCCCGATAAACACACAATGCTTCCGTTTACCGAAGAGCAGGTCAGGGAACTTACGACTTACGGATGGGGCTGGCGCACATCGACTTTGTTCGTGTCCGCAGAGCCAAGTTCCAACAACGCGGCATTGCGATACAGTTCGAAACGATTGGTGCGCGCCGCCAATGACAGGGCCGCGCGGAGCCGTTGCGCGTTGATTTCCTGGACTGACATCACATCCAAAACCACGGGATCAGTGCTGAAGCGCAACTGGTTCAAGGCGATGGCATCGTGCAAGCGGCTCACGTTCTCACCCTGATACTGGCAGATGAGCGCATCGACGATGTTAAGCACGACACGATCTCCGAGCGCGGGCAGCGCGTAAATCTCGGGCACGGCCTGGGCCAGCCGCGGAGCATCGCCTTCAAACCGAAGAGTGTTGTCCACGCTGCCAAGCGCCAGGCTGTAAAGGTTGCCGCACACGCCGATGGAATTGTGGTTCAGCAGCGGGGAGACGTTGATGATCTTCGTCACGTTCGTCGTGAGCAGTTTGCTCACGAACGATTTGCGTCCCACGCCTTCTTCTTTCTTTTGAAATTCCAAGTCACCGAAGATCAACTGCCCGATCA
>DATHKK010000230.1:0-9499 GCA_035489355.1 Candidatus Limnocylindria bacterium | reverse complement strand
GCCGCCCCACACCACGAGCGTGTCCTCGAGCATGCCGCGTTGTTTCAAATCCTGGATCAGCCCGTAGCACGCTTGATCGACATCCTTCGCCTGGCGACGAATCCCATTGGGCAATCCGCCGTGATGATCCCAACCGGGATGATAGAGTTGGATGAAGCGCACGTTGCGCTCGGCTAGGCGGCGCGCGAGCAGGCAGTTCGCCGCGAACGTGCCCGGCTCCTTGGCTTCCTTGCCGTAAAGTTCAAAGACGCTTTCAGGCTCCGTGGAAAGATCCATGACGTCGGGCACGCTGGTTTGCATGCGATAGGCCATCTCGTACTGGGCCACGCGGGAATTGATTTCAGGATCGCCAAGGTCTTCGTATTGCAACGCATGAAGTTCAGCGAGGCGGTCGAGCATCTTGCGCCGACTCTCGCTGGAAATGCCGTCGGGATTTTTCAGAAACAGCACCGGGTCTTTGCCCGCGCGAAATTGCACGCCTTGATGAACGCTGGAGAGAAAACCGTTCCCCCAAAGCCGCGAGTAGAGCGGTTGATCGATGCGATCCTTCGAGACGAGCACGACGAAGCCGGGGAGATTTTCATTCGCGCTGCCGAGCCCGTAGCTCAGCCACGCGCCCATACTTGGACGACCAGGCAATTGATGGCCGGTTTGAAAAAACGTGATCGCCGGATCGTGATTGATGTGCTCGGTGTGCATCGAGCGGATGAAACAAAGTTCATCGACCATCCTCGCCGTGTGCGGCATCAACTCGCTCACCCACGCGCCGGATTGTCCGTGCTGCGCGAAATTGAAAAGCGATCCCGCCAGCGGCAGCGTCGCCTGATTGCCAGACATCCCAGTGAGCCGTTGTCCCATGCGCACGCTCGCGGGCAGGTCTTGGCCATTGAGCTTGTTGAGCAATGGCTTGTAGTCGAACAGGTCGTGCTGCGACGGCCCGCCGCTCATGAAGAGGTAAATGATGCGCTTGGCCTTGGGAGCGAAGTGCGGCTGATCGAGAATTCCTTTGAACGGATTCGCTGCGGGTGTGGCCGCGAACGTATCACGATTCAACAATCCAAACAGCGCCATACCGCCCATGCCGAGCGCGAAGCGACCGAAGAAGTCGCGCCGGTCCATCGCAAAATTCACGTGCTCGCAAATCATGGCAGGCGCAGAGATTACTTCCGTTGTCGCTGAAACTCCAGAGCCGTTCCTGTTCGGGCCAACACCGTATCTTTTCCTCGCAAGGCGCCGTGCCGATAAAATTTACAATTGTTTCCCGGCCCCTCGCGCGGTTAGAGACGAACCTTCCCTCCGAAATCACGAGTTGAAATCAGAGCCAAACAGAAGCATGAATGGGCCGTCATAGAGTTATGTCACGAAATTTTGTCATTCTGATGATGGTCATGTGCGCGGCGATAGCGGGCCTCATTGCTTTCTCCCGCCTGCGCTCGAAGCCGGTCGAGCAACAGGCCGTGGTCAACACCACCGAACAACCGACTACAACGCCAGTCGCGCCTCCGATTAGGGTCAATCCCGCCACGACCACAACGCCGGTTATGACGCCGACCACGCAGATTCCCGTCGTCGCGGTGCCTCCCGCCATCTCGCAGGCCAGAACCACAGTGGCTGCGCGCACCACCATTTCTGCCATCAACACGATCACGAACGGGCTGCCCGATGGAGAGCCGGACGTGAAACCGTTGCCCGTGCTGATCAAGGAATACGCCGCGACGACCAACCGCGACGACCGGCTCGATTTGATGATGGACATCGCCGACCTGCCGGGACCGGAATCCATTCGCGCATTGACGCAACTCTTCGAGGCGGAAACAGATCCTGATCTCAAAGTGGATCTGCTGGATTCACTGCTCGGCATTGAAGGCTTCCCGGACGAAAAGCTTAAAATGCTCACCGCCGGCACCAAACAGGGGTTGCCGGGCGATGTCCGCCAATCCGCCATCGACGGCCTCATCGATCTCGACGATCAACGAGTCATCCCCGTGCTCAATGGCTTGCTCAACGATCCCGACGAGGAAATTCGCGAGAGCGCCAAGGACGCAATTGAGATGCTGCAATCCCAGCCCGCCGTCCGGTTGAAACCATAATCAGCGGCGCAGCCCTGGCGGCAAGATCGGTAATGGCGTTCCACCCAAGGGAGGTGGCGTCCCCGTTCCAAGCGGCGGGATGTTCACTGGGGTTCCCGGCGGCAATCGGCTGAAATTCAATCCTGGATTCGCTTCCCGCAATGCATCCATCGAAACTCCAAAACGCACCGCCAGGAAGGGCAAGGTCTCGCCGATTTCCGTTGGGTGCGCGTACAATCTGGGTTCAACCGCCGCCGTCGCGGAGGAGCCAGGCGCGCCCGTTTCCGCTGCTGGCGTTTCCCCGAGCACCAAAGCCCGCGCGCGTTGCTGTTCCAGTTCTGCTTCGCGCAGTTGCTGTTGCTTCTGAGCGTCAGTCAATCGCGTGTCGTTGCGGATGCGATTGATTTCGTCCGTCGTCGCCTTGGAAATATCGTAGAGCGCCCGCGCCGCCTCATCGCCTCCACCCACCTGTTGCGCCACGGCCAGTGCATCGCGATACGCGGGATCGTTGATGGTCTGGTAGGCGGCAAAACGCTCCGGCCCAAGGGCATTGCGGATGGCGAGGAGACGCTGCTGCTCGAGTGACTGCCGCGCCCGTTGCGACGCCGGATCATCGTCCGCGGCGCGCGATTGAAGATCGCGATCGATCGAATCGGTCGCTCGAAACATCGCGCGAAATTCGTCTGGAGTCGGATTGAAGCCGGTCAGATCGCGGCGCAGACGATTGGCGTTTTCCGAGTAGCGCAAAAGAAACTCTTCGAGCTGTTGCGGGCTGAGAATCGCCGCCAGTTGCTGACGCGTCTCTTCGCGCATTTTCGCAAGGTCCGACGCATTCGGCTCCTGCCCGCTCGCCTGTAGCTGCGAGAGATAACTGGCCACGCGCGCCTGTGAACGCGATGCAATGTCCAGCACGTTAGTCTTCACGTCCTCCGGCAAATTGCCGAGCACCGGACCCGCCAACGCCAGCGGCGAAGATTCATTTTGCGCGCGTCCCTTGTTCCAATCGGGACCCAACAGCTTCGTCAGCAGCTCGATGCGTTCCGCATCGATGTCGTGCGTGCGCGCGAGCGCATTTGACTCCGCCTCATAACTGGGTGTTGAACGCCACCACTCGATGTCCTGCTTCGCCGCCTCCTCGCGCTGACGTTTGGCAAAAAGCTGTTCGACGTCGGCCACAATGATGTCGCGAACGGTCGTGGCCGGCATGCCGAGCAAGCGCAGGTTTTCGACGTAAACCACGTAATCAGGGGACTCCACTTCCTGCCAGGCGAACGAGCGCGGACGCACCAGGACGTTGGTCTTAACGATGGGAGCTTGCCGGCCATTGACGGCCGCGAAATTGATCGGGCGCACGACGCGCGGCTTGTTTTCCGGCGCGGATGCGAGCCACGTGATCAACGCCACGCCCAGGGCGGCGTTCAGCACGAGTGAAAACAGAAAAATGATCCTCACACGCACGCGCTACTTTCTCTGTGCCGCGCGCCTGAGGCAAATCATTTTCCGGCGGGGACTGTCCGGCTGGGAAGAAACGTGTTGCCGGTTTGCAACCGGCAGATAAAGCGCACGAACGAAGCGGCCCGCGGAGACTGATTGGATCGTTAGAAGGCAGTCTGCTTCTGCCAGTTGCAAACTGGCAGCACGTTGAGGCCAATTGCCGATGCTTGACCTTTGCGAGACGATGCCTAGGTTTTGCGCCATGCAGACGAAGTTCAGCAATTCGGTCGCGGCAGTGTTCGCGGGAATGTGTGGAGTTGCAGTTGCGTCGGCGCACCCAGGACACGCGCCCACAGACTTCACGGCGCAAGTTTCCGAACCCTTCGCCGGCCTCGATCACTTCGTCACTTTCGCCGCATTAACCGCCTCTTTGCTTTTGCTGCTGCGCGCTGTGGTGAAATACAAGACGGCGCAAAAGCAAAAGACGCACAAGTAGCCTCGTGCGTCTTCGCTCGGAATCGACCGACCGCCTACTTCGCCGCCAAGTTCCAGATCGAATTCCAGACCTCCTGCTTAATGGCCGTCCCGTCTTGGGCCTTGATGTTCGCCGTGATTCGCATCTGCATCACCGGTTGAATCGTCGGGATTTCCAGAAACGCCGTCTTCCTGTCCTTCGATAGCTTCACGGACTTCACTTCGACTTTGTCGTGACCCTTCTTGTCCGGCTCGGCGACCGAAAACTCCGGCGAGCCGTAATTTGCCGTCCACTTATAATTCCATTGCTCTACGTTCCAGTTCGCCACGTCCGTCGCCGCCGCTTCGTCGAGCGGCGAAGTGAACGTGAGTTCGATCCCTTGCTTCGTCGCGTGCAGCTTCGTGGGCAGGTGGACCGGTCTGCCCGTGTAGCGCACGCGATGCACGGCGCCTTTCTTCGCGCCGTCGGACTGCCACACGACGAGGCCCGTAACGTAGAGTTGCCCGTCCTTCTTGTTGAAGCGTCCGCGCATGATGCCCGTGTCGAAGCGCAGTGGAAACTTCACCACGCCGCCCTGGTATTCGCCGTCCACTTTGTCGAGCAACACCTTGAACAACGAGCAGTGGCCGTAGCTCATGAACAACATGTCGCCGTTGAACGGCCCCCACTTCTTGCTGTCCACCCACACCTGTCCGCCGCTGGAATTGTCCGCGACTTTCGGCAGCCAACAGACCGGGTTGTCGTACGTCGTCGGCTTCGGCGTGCGGAAGGAGTTGTTCACGTGCCCGTAAAAGCCTCCCGGCTTGATAATGCTGAACCGCGACGTGGGAACCCAATTCCCTTCATTGTCGCTGACGGAGATTTCGTCATTCGGCCCCATGCCCATGCCGTTGGGCGCGCGCAGGCCATTCGCGATCGCCTCCAGCTTCGAACCATCCTTGCTCACCTTGATGATGCAACCGTTGTGCGGATGCCTCGCGTCACCGAGGTTCCCACCCTTGGCGAAATAGAAATTGCCCTTTGAGTCGGTTTGCAAATCGAGGGCGAACTCGTGGTATTCCTGAAACGCCGCAATGTCATTGTTGAAGTTCTCGTAGAAGTCCGCCTCGCCGTCCTGGTTCAAATCGTGCAGGCGTGTGATCTGATCGCGACCGAGCACGTAAATCTTATCATCAACGATCTTCAGGCCAAGCGGTTGGAAAAGTCCGGTGGCAAAACGCTTCCACGTTACGCGGTCGAGCTTGTCATCGATGTTATTCAGAATCCAAACGTCGCCGGACACCGAGCAGACCGCAGCGCGTGAAGCATCCGAGAAGAAGTCAAGGCCGCTGCAACGAATCCAGGAATTGTAAGGATTGGATTCCGGAACGCTGAGAGTGTCCACGACGTAAACGTCGGTAGTATTCGTGCTGCGTTTGCCGGGAGCGGGGAGAGCTTCGCCCCAACGAGGTGCGCCGCCCTCCGTAGGCGCGGACATTTTTTCTGCAATGGAAAAACCTGCGCGCCGACTTTTCTGCGCGACTGCAATGGGTACACGCTCGTACTCCACCAGGACGTGTGGATCGCCTTTGAGTTTGAGCAAGACGCACTTATTGGTTTCCAGTTCCAACGCACCACCGAATCCCAAAAGCGAAATGACAAGAGCCTCATCTCCCTGCGGAATGATGGCCGAAAGGCCATTGACTGTCGCGCCCCCTTTAGCCTCAGCAATGATTGTCGTGAGCGGACCTTTCGATCCAGTGACATCGATTTCTCGGGTGAAAACACCGTTTGTGAACGCGTGCTTCTCCAACACCTTCGCCTTCCCCACCGTGTAACTGAGCACCGCCATGTTCCCATCCATATAAATCCCCTTCCACTTCGCATGTTCGCGTGGGAGCGGTCCGTACTTCTTGCCTTTGAACTCGGGGCGTCCATCCGAAAAATTTCCATCTGCGTCCGCCCAGCCCGGCCCGGCGGGTGTGGTGAACACGATGTTCGTCCCGCTCGGCTTCGGCATCCCTTCGAGACCATCACGCCCCGTCGGCAACTTCACGAAGCCGCCCGTCCAGCCCAGCGCCAGCTTGCACATCTCCGTGTCGAAACAAACCGTCGCGCCGTTGCCGAGATTGATAGAAACAGCCTTGTTGATCTTCGGAGTCGCGTCCATGTAGCTCGACAGAAACGGCCCATGCTCCATCACGTCCCACTTCGTGCCTGCCTTCCTTAGCGGTCTGGCAGCCGGGGCATTAGTCCGTTTTGAATCAGCAGCGAACAAAAAAGCCGACGACAGCGTCATCATCGCAACAGTCAGGGGCAGAACTTTGCTCAACATGGTTCGGGTCATTCGGCGAGTTTCGACGGGACGCGGCGAAACAAATTCACCACCAAGACACAAAGGCACCAAGGGACCTTCCTGGCGCCTTTGTGTCTTCGTCGTTTGTTATTCAGGCCGGCTGTCGAGATAGCTCTGCAACAGAATTGCCGCCGCCATCTTGTCCACCTTCTCCTTGCGTTGGTCGCGGCGGACGTTGCCCTCCAGCAACGCACGGTTGGCCATGACAGATGTGAGGCGCTCGTCCCATTTCTTGATTGGCGTGGTGATGTGCGGCAGGATCGCCGCGATGAAGTCGTTGACCTTTTCGGAAGCTGGCCCGTAAGTGCCATCCATGTTCCGCGGCATGCCGATGAGGATCAGTTCCACTTCTTTTTCGCGGATGAGTTGCTGCAATCGCTCGATGACCTTCTCCATCGATTCGGCCGGAATGTATTCCAGCGGCGTCGCGATGATTTTTAATTCATCGCTCACCGCGACTCCGATGCGCCGCGTGCCGTGGTCGAGGGAAAGGATTCTCATAGCTTTGAGCGCTGGCCTCCGACCGCAGTTCGTCGTAAGGTCATCAGCGCTGCGGCTGCGGGCCGCCGCGCTCTACTCTGCGTCTCTGCGTCTCTGCGTTTCATAAACTCTTCATCGCCCTTGCAGCCGCTCGTACTGTCGTCTCAATGTCCTCGCTCGTGTGCGCCGTCGAGAGGAAGCCCGCTTCAAATTGCGATGGTGCCAAATAGACGCCGGAGTCCAGCATTCCGTGAAAGAATTTCGCAAAGCGCGCCCGGTCGCTGTGCATGGCGTCGGCGAGATTGTGCACCGGCTTGTCCGTGAAGTAGCCGCAGAACATCGAGCCGCAACGATTGAAGGTTACGGGAATGTTGGCCGACTTCGCCGCGTCGCGCATCCCGGCTTCGAGTTGCTCACCGAGCGGTTCGAGTTTGTCGTAAGCATCCGTGGCCTGGAGTTCTTCGAGCGCAGCAATGCCCGCCGCCATCGCCAGCGGGTTGCCGCTCAAAGTTCCCGCTTGATACACGCCGCCGAGAGGCGCGAGGCAATCCATGGTCTCCGCGCGTCCGCCGAAAGCACCCACGGGCAACCCACCACCGATAATCTTACCGAAGCATGACAAGTCCGGCGTGATGCCGAACCGCTCTTGCGCGCCGCCGAACGCCAGACGAAAGCCCGTCATCACTTCATCGAAGATCAGCAGAGCGCCGTGCTCCGCGGTTATCTTGCGCAGAAATTCGAGATAGCCAGCCTTGGGCAAATACAAACCCGCATTGCCCGGCACGGGTTCGATGATGATTCCCGCGATTTGTCCTCGATTCGCTTCGAAGATTGAGCGCACGGCTTCCTCATCGTTGAACGGCGCAACAATCGTGTGCTGGGTGAAACTTGCGGGCACACCCAGGCTGTCCGGATGCCCAAAGGTCAGCGCACCAGAACCCGCGCGCACGAGCAACGAGTCCGCGTGACCGTGATAGCAGCCGTCGAACTTGATGATCTTGTCGCGCTTGGTAAACCCGCGCGCGAGGCGGATGGCGCTCATGCACGCCTCGGTGCCAGAGTTGCACATGCGCACTTTCTGCACACTGGGCACAGCCGCGCAAACGAGCTTCGCCATGGCGACTTCGATCGGATTAGGAATGCCGAAGCTCGTCCCCTGCTCCGCGGCCGCCTGGATCGCAGAAATAATTTTTGGATGCGCGTGCCCCAGAATTGCCGGCCCCCACGTGCCGACGTAGTCAATGTAATCGTTGCCATCGACATCAAACACTTGCGCGCCGCTGGCACGATTCACAAAGAACGGCTTGCCACCCACGGCGCGAAACGCGCGCACCGGCGAGTTCACGCCACCGGGAATGTATTTCAACGCCTCGGCAAACAGCGCCTCGGATTTCACTCGCGAAATCATGCGGCAGAAATTAACGGACGAAGTTCTGAACGCACGCGAATTTCTCGTTTGGAGTGCGGTGACTTGTCACCGTCAAATCGCGAAGCGCGTGAAATTCTCCGAGCCGCTGATACGCGGCACCCCTTGGCGACAAGTCGGCCAAGGGAGAAAGCGGTGACAAGTCACCGCACTCCAAAGTACGCTTTGCCTCAATGGAACAACGGAAATTCACACTCGGCCATTCGCCGGACCCCGACGACGCGTTCATGTTTTACGCGCTGGCGAAGGACTTGATTCCCACGCACGGCTTTCAATTCGAGCACATTCTCCAGGACATCCAAACGCTGAACGAGCGCGCCACGCGCGGCGAACTCGACATCTCCGCCATCAGCATCCATGCCTACGCTTACGTGTGCGACCAGTATGCGCTGCTCCCGAGCGGTGCGAGCATGGGCGATGGCTACGGTCCGATGCTGGTGGCGAGACAGAAGTTTTCTCGCGAAGAAATTGCCCGGAAGAAAATCGCCGTGCCCGGGACGATGACCAGCGCGTTCCTAGCGTTGCAACTGTGGCTGGGCAAACCCGCGAGGGAATTCAACTTCATCGTCGTTCCATTTGATCAAATCTTCACGGCCGTCCGCGACGGGAGCGTCGATGTCGGCCTCATCATCCACGAGGGACAACTGACGTTTCGCGATCAAGGTCTTGAACTCTGCGCCGACCTCGGCGTGTGGTGGGGACAGGAGAACGGCGGACTACCTCTTCCGCTTGGAGGAAACGTGATTCACAAACGCTTTGCTCCAGAGGTACGAAAGAATATCTCCGACATTCTGACGGCAAGCATTCAATTCAGCCTCGATCACCGCGCGGAGGCGGTGCTGCACGCGCTCCAGTATGCGCGCGACATGGGACGCGAACTCGCGGACAAGTTCGTGGGCATGTACGTGAACCACTGGACGCTCGACTATGGCGAGAAGGGCCGCGAATCGATCCGGCGCTTCCTCGGGCGCGCGCACGAAAAACAATTGATCCCGCGTGCGCCGGAGTTGGAGTTCGTGGTTTAGCAGCCCGCTCAAGCAAAGTCCCGCTCCTCCTTGCGCACCACCAACACGGGACAAGGCGCATGACGCACCACGCGTTCGGCCGTGCTGCCGAGCAGAACATGTTTCAGTCCCGTGTAGCCGTGCGTGGAAATGACAATGAGATCGATCTTCAGCGTGGCTGCGGCTTGCGCAATTTCGTGGAAGGGCACGCCGTTCCGCACGACCGTGCTTTTGATGAGCGCCGGACGGATACCTTCCTTTTCGATCAACCGGTGC
>DATHKK010000229.1:0-2210 GCA_035489355.1 Candidatus Limnocylindria bacterium | reverse complement strand
TTCCCCCCACGGCCACCAAGCTGCGGAAAACCTCACCCTACAAGAAGAAACATGTTTGATCCCTCATCCATCATCGTTGGCCTCGAAGTCGGCACCTCGAAAGTGTGTGCCGTCGTTGGCGACGTGAATGCGCAAGGCGCGCTGAATATCGTCGGCGTCGGCCAGTCGCGTTCGCGCGGCGTGCGCAAAGGCGAAATGGTCGATGTCGCGCTGGCGTCCGAAGACATTCGCAACGCCATCGTCGAGGCCGAGCAAATGGCCGACGTGGAGATTCGCAGCGTGTATCTCGGCGTGAGCGGCGGACATGTGCGCGGCTTCAACAATCGAGGCGTGCATCCCGTGGTGTCCGCCGATCGCGAGATCACTCCGCAAGACGTCGATGACGTGACGAAGAACGCGAAGGCGATCAATCTTCCGGCGGAAAATTATGTGCTGCATGCCATTCGCCAGCATTTCCTCGTGGATGGGCAGGGCGGTATTGCCGATCCCGTCGGCATGTTGGGCGCGCGCGTGGAAGTGGACATGCACGTGGTCCACGGAAATTTCAACCGGCTGCAAAATCCCATTCGCGCGGTCAAAGGTTTGCAACTCGATGTTGAGGCAATTGTTTTCAACGGGCTGGCGTCCGCGCTCGCGCTGCTTACGCCAGAACAAAAAGAGTTGGGTGCGCTCGTCATCGACATCGGCAGCGGCACGACGGAGTTCGTGGTCTATGGCGGCGGCATCATCAAACACACGGGCGTGCTCGCGGTCGGCGGCGATCATGTTTCCAACGATTTGGCGTACGGACTGAAAGTGCCGTTGGGCCGTGCGGAGCAATTGAAGATCGAGCACGGCGGCGCGTTTATGGAGGACAGCGTGAAGGGACGCAGCGTGACGCTTCCGAATGAACACGGCCTCCCCGAGCGGGCGATCAACCTGGAGCATTTGCGGCGCATCATGGCCGCGCGGTTGGAGGAAATGTTTCAGCTCATCGAGCAGGAATTGAACGAGAAGAGGTTGCTCGATTACCTGCGCTGCGGCGTGTTGCTGTGCGGCGGCGGCGCGAATATCTCCGGGATTCACAAGCTTTCGGAAAATATTTTGCAGCTTCCCACGACGTTGGGACGCACCAATTCGATCAGCGGATTGAAGTCCGCGCTCGACCAGCCGGAGTTCGCCACGGGCATTGGCCTCGTGAAGTACGGCAGTTTTCAACAGAAGAAAAAGAATGGCGGACTTGGGTTGCAGAATATCAAGGACACGCTGACCAACATTTTCAAACGGAGCTGACGCATGACGCCGAATGAAACCACCGCTAGCGGGACGCGCAGCTTCCGCATCAAAGTTTTCGGCATCGGCGGCGCGGGTTGCAACGCCGTGAACCATATCGCGCGCACGCCGTTTGAAGGCGTCGAGTTTGTGGCGCTGAATACTGATGCCGCGGCGCTGCGCCAATTGACGGTCGCGAACAAACTGGTCATCGGTCAGAAGCTCACGCGCGGCATGGGCGCGGGCGGCGATCCGGAACGTGGCCGCGCTGCCGCCGAGGAAGACGGCTCGAGTCTGAAGGCGCTTTGCGAAGGCGTGGACGTTGTTTTCATCGCGGCCGGCATGGGCGGGGGCACAGGCACAGGCGCTTCGCCCGTCGTGGCGCGCATGGCTAAGGAATGCGGCGCGCTCGTGCTCGGCATGTTGGTGCTGCCATTCGACTGGGAAGGCGGACGCCGTCAGCGTCAGGCGCAGCTTGGCTTGCACGAGATGAAGAACGCCGCCGACGGCATCATTTGTTTGCCGAACCAAAAGCTTTTCCAACTCATCGATGAGAAGACGAGCCTCGTGGAGACGTTCGCCATCACGCACGAGTTGCTGGCGCAAGGCGTGCGCGGCATCTGGCGTATGTTGATGCGCCCCGGCCTCATCAATGTTGATTTCGCCGACCTCTGCTCCGTGACGCGCGGCAAGCATTCCGAAAATTGTTTGGCGACCGCGGAAGCCTCGGACGAAGGCCGCGCTCGCGAAGTCGTCGAGAAACTATTGAAACATCCGCTCCTCGATGGCGGGCAGGCGTTGAGCGAAGCGTCGTCCGTGCTCGTGAGCCTGGTGGGCGGGCCGGACCTCACGATGGCTGAAGTGAATCGCGTCATGGAACAGATCAACCGCCAATGCGAAGGCGCGCACATCATCATGGGCGCGGCCATCGAGGAAAGTTTTGCGGGCAAATTGTCCGT
>DATHKK010000228.1:0-2784 GCA_035489355.1 Candidatus Limnocylindria bacterium | reverse complement strand
CTGGCAGCGGCGAACATGATGGGCGAGGTTCGCATTTGGGATATTCAGTCCGGCTCGAAAAGTAAACCAGTGACGCAATGGACTTCGCCGGACTTCACTTCGTGGGGATCGATCAAGACCCACCACTACTGCGGAGGTATTTACAGCCTCGCCTTCTCCCCCAATGACACTTCGCTGATCGGCTGCGGTCTGGGGCCAATGATCGATCCGATGGCCGGCAACGGCAAAATGACCTGGCAACGTTGGAACTGGCGTAAAGGCGAGCGCATCGATCAGATCAAGGATGGACAGCACGGCTCGGGTCTCATGGAGACGATCACCTGGCATCCTGATGGCCAGTTCTTCGCAATGGCCGGCCGTCAGGCCCAAGGCACTTGGAACGTTGCGCTGTTCTCTGCTGCCGACGGCAACCTCCTGCATTCGATCGACACGAAGAAACGGATCACACAGGCGCGATTCACCACGGACGGTCAATCGCTCATTATTTCTGGAGCTATTGGTCAACCACCAAGGAAAGAAGGCGTTTGGCCACCGTGGGGACGGTTAGAGATTTATCGCGTAACGGCGTGAGTACATTCGAACGCGGCATGCTCGGGGCGTGATGTGGACGACCGCGAATAAAGCTGATTCGGAGGGGTGCAAAACCACGCAATGTTGGAATGTCACGGCTTGCTCAACTGGGTTCCAACTTTTTACTTCCGCGGACGTCAGCATGCTTCAAACGGCGAGCGATTCAATCGCATCCACCAATTCGTCGCACTTGAAGGGCTTGATCAGAAAGGCATCGCCGACGCCGACGAATTCAGGCGAGCAGTAGCCGGTGACCATGACCACCGGGATGTGACAGGTCTTCGGCTGAGCTTTGAGGACGAGCAACACTTGTTCGCCGCCGAGGCCCGGCATGCGCATGTCGCACACGACGGCGTCTGGGATGATATCCACGACCATGGCGATGCCGGTCGCGCCCGACGTGGCGAAGGTCGCCTGGTAACCACGCAACTTCAGAAAGAGGGCGATGGCTGAGGCCACGCCTTCATCGTCATCGATTACTACGACACGCCGCATGTTTTACGTATCGGCGCGAGAAGCGTAAGGGTTGAGCGAGGGAGACGGCGCTTGAACAGCGTTGGTCCCAGCAACGGGCACGCCGACCCATTAAAAACGATCTCCCGGCGATCTATCCGCGCCAGTGCGCATCCGCCACGAGCTCGCGCTTCTTTGGCGTGGAGGCTTTGGAAGACGTGGAAATCACTCGCTTCATCATCTCCACGATTTGATGCGGCTCGAACGGTTTCAACAAAAAGGCATTCGCGCACGAACGATCGGCATCGATGTAGCCGGTCATCAAGACCCGCGGGATGTGGGCGGTCGCGGGATCGGACGCGAGCGCGTGGAAGACATCGGTGCCGGTCATGTTGGGCATCTGCATGTCGCACACGATGACAGACGGTTTCACTTCGCGCGCCAGCTTCAAGCCGTGGAAGCCAGTGCATGCGACGGCGGTGGAATGACCCGCCGCCTGAAGCATGTCCTGCACAGCTTCGGCCATCGCCACATCGTCATCAATAATCAGAACCAGCCCCGAATTCATCCGGTGCCTATCGGCACTTTGGTGCCGGGACTACACCCGCGGATGCGGGCTGCTCAAAAAGGCCGCCGTCGTGTCTGGCGTGAAGGCTGTTGAATCTGGAAGATTTCCACCATGGTGGAGACGGTGCCCGATCGTTGGGGAATGGGAGTGATCGGAAGGAGGTCGCTGGTTTTGCCGTCTCCAGCCGCGACGCGCCTGTTCCGATTTATTGCCTCGGCCTCTTGAGCAGGAACTGACACTGGTTGTTGGCGTCAGCCGTAAAGCTCTGGACGGTCCAACCTTCGGTGATGAGACGGTCCATTTCTTTACCGCCCGCGACGCGGCCGTACTTGTCAAAAAAACAGTATTCCCAGCCTTTCCGATCCGATGTCGCAGGTCCGCTGCTCTGGTCCGACTTTTGTGCTGCGCTCATGGGGCGAAGAATGACGCGCAAATGCTCCTGTCGTCTATACGGGTCACTACTGAGTTCCCGTTTGGCCGCGTCAGAAGAAACTGTTACCCGTCCCAAAAGCGTGTTGGCTTCGTATCACCAACTCACCCCGCTGCTTGAGCAGTTCACCCCGGCCTTCGGGTGGTTCACATAAAAACTGTCGGCACCGGAGGAAAGTTCAGCTTGGCTCGTGTTACCAACAACCCCTATGAAGAACTTGCCGTCCCCTTTGCGTGCCTCGCTTGCGTTATGCCGCCAGCTTTTAACCGCCGGTTGCGCCGCCCTGCTTCTGATCTGCACTGCCTCGCAACTCCGTGCCGCGGCATCGAACAGCATCGCGCGTGTTTGGAACGAGCGTGCGTTGGCCGCCATCCGTGCGGACACGCCGCATCCGCCGGGACAGGCGCGCAATCTGTTTAGCTTTTCCATTTGCATGTACGATGCCTGGGCGGCCTACGACAGCAACGCAGTCGGTTTTATTTATCACGCCAAACACACCGCCCCTGACATCGCGGCGGCGCGAAGCAATGCGATCAGTTTCGCGGTCTTCCGCATGATGACGGAGCGCCATGTTTTTTCTAGAACAGCCCTGAACACTCTGATAGCGGACACCAACTTGATGACTTCGCTGGGTTACGACGTGAACGATCAGTCGCGCGATGTCTTCACCCCCACAGGCGTGGGGAACTCCGTGTACGATGCCGTTTCGCTTTGGTTCAGCAATGACGGCTCGCGCGGAATCAACGGAACTCCGTTCCCCATC
>DATHKK010000227.1:0-3163 GCA_035489355.1 Candidatus Limnocylindria bacterium | reverse complement strand
CGTTCGGCTTGGGTTTTATTTTCGGCCCGGTAATTTGCTGGGCCAGCATGAAACTTTTCGGTCACACCGGCCCTGGTTGGGTGGCGGCAACGTTGTGCGCTGCGAACTTTTTGCTCGCGCTGATGATTCTTCCCGAAACGCGAAAGCCCGACATCCAGGCGTCCCAGCGCCCGCGGTTTCAGCAATGGGTCCACACCTTTCAGAACCCGCCGCTGCGCATGCTCGTGCTGGTGTTCTTCCTCGCCACGTTTTGCTTTTCCTGTTTCGAAACCACGCTGGGCCTACTCATCGCGCGCAATTTTCATCTGGTTTCAATTTCGAACCTGCGCGCCATCGATCTGCTCGATCACAGCCGGTTCAACGATGCGGCCACGGCGAGCAGCATTCTCTTCGCGTATTGCGGAATCATCGGCGCGTTCGTCCAGGGTGGACCGCTCGGAAAACTCGTGCGTCGCATGGGCGAGCCGAAACTCATCGCGCTCAGCCTGGTCCTCGTAGCAATCAGCCTTGGGCCGCTGCCGTTTGTGCAAGGTGATGTGAAGCTGACTTGGAGCGTTTTGTTTTCAGGCGTGGGCGCGCCGTGGTGGTGCGTGCTGGTGTTGCTGGCCATTTTGTCCATTGGCTCGGGGCTCACTCGGCCGCCGGTGTTCGGAATGATTTCCTTTCTCACGCCGTCGCACGAGCAAGGGGCGACCCTGGGTGTGGCACAAAGCGCGGGCAGCCTCGCGCGCATTGCCGGACCAATTTTTGCAACGGTGTTGTTTCAATTTGCGCCAGCCGTTCCCTATGTGGCGTGCGCCGTGATTTCCTTCCTGACTGCGTTGATCGCCTGGCAATCTCTGAAGAATGTCCACGCGGCGGGCAAACAGTCGCTTTGAAAAATGGCGTGGGCAACTACGACAGTTTTTTCTCTGCCATGATCCGCCACGCTTCAACATCTGCGCGGCTGCGCGCCACTGCGCCCGTTGCGATGGCCTTCACTTCGTTGAAATTGATCGTGGCCGGAAGGGAGAATTCTCGCGTCAGTCGTTCTCGCGTCTTTGCATGGAGTGGTGCGTAAACTAAACTCAAATGCGGCTTCAGTTCGTAGGGCGATGATGGTGTTGAAAGGCGCCGCAAGTCCTCGCTGAGTTTCGTTAGCCGTTCATCGGCGGAGAATTCAACGAACAAGGTCTTCGTGAACTCCGTGCTGTGCGCCAAGCCGATTGTTTGCAAAACAATTTGGGAACTACTCTTTGCCGCATGCGCCAGAATATCTTCCATGTTTCCTGAAGGCTGCGGTCCAGAGTAAAGCGTCACGTGCGGTTCGAACTCAGGCGCTTCAAAGCGTTGCGCAAGGTCACGAATGATTTGCGCCCAGCGATGTTTGTGCGGTTCGGCGGGAATCAGCCAATACGAGACGCGCCCGTTCACCGTTTCTGCGCTTCTTTGCGCTGCACGTCCTCGAAGTATTCCTCCGCGACCATGAAGCCGAGGCAGTTCGGCGCGCCGCAGCGGCAGATGTGCTCTTCGTAGTCTTCCAAATCGTAACCGTAGTTGAACGTCAGCTCTTCGCCGGGTTGGAGATCTCGCAACGCCATGATCCAGATGCGCTCCTCGTCCTCCTGCGCCTCGCAATTCGGCGCGCAACTGTGATTGATGAACCGCGCCGGATTCCACTCGACCGCACCATCGATGTCGAAGTCGTCGGTGACGGTGAAGATGAAAAAGTTATTTGCCTGTCGCCGGCGCAGTGACTCCTCCTTTTCCAACCGTTCACCGACGTATTCCAGGATCGCCGTGTCGGTGGGAATGTGGGTGCGCGCAAAAACGCCCGTGCCATGAATTCCGGACGCTCTGACTTCATAAAGCTCACTCTGAGAAACCAAATTCGTTTCCATCGTAATCCTAATCGTGTTCTTGATCGTTCCGCACCGCGCCAAACGCAGGACTGTTCACGTCTGCGCTTTCGGATGCAAGTTCACGATGGTCGCGCCAAGATGCCGGGGCACGTTAGTCCTAATGCCTTTTGGGGGATTCAACGCTGCGGTCCCGGAGGGATAGTGAAAATAGCTCAGCGTTTCAACGCTGGGCTATTGCCGGATATCCCTCCGGGGCAAGGGGCGGCTGGAATTCCCGAGAGGCTTTGACGTTAATCCACGACTTCGTAAATCGCGCCGTCGAGCACGAACTCCACATTGCGGCTTTGCGCGAGCCAAGCCTTCGCAGCGGAACGTTTCGCGAGATCGAAGTATTCCTGCGATCCAAACTGGACTCGCACACGTTTCGCGTTCTGCTTTTTCTGCACGTCGGAATCGATCCATTTGTCACCATTCTGGAAAAATGTTTTCCCGCCAGCGAACCGGCTTTGCTGTTCGAGCGTGCGCGCTTGCGTGACCGTCTGAACGGTGGAATAGGAATCGGTGGCAGTGGCGCCTCCGACTGCGCCGCGTCGAACTGCCCCGGCCGCGCCCGGTTCGCGCGTCGCTTCTATATTTCCGGAAACGATCGCCGAAGCCGGTGCTTCTGCTAATTTCAGATGCTGAAAGGACCGCGCATCAGCCACCGCGCTGTCTCCCGTTGTGTTCTTGTTCACTTGGCGAAAGCGTTCCCCTCCGGCAGCGCCGAAGCCGAGTTGGTCGATTCGTTCTGACTTGGGCAGCGTTTGCATCGAGAGCGGCACATTGCGGCGCACCTCGTCCTCCTGAATCAGGAAGGCGGTGTAGGGAGTCACGACGCCGTACTTGCGCGCCAGCTCAGTGACTTCATCTTTCAATTCCTTGCTCTCGCCGCGCAGACGAATTTCATCGAGCAAGTAGCCGACGCGCCGCGTGGCCCAGAGGCGTGGAATGAAATCGTGCTCGCTGGATTCCGCCGGGAACTTCGCGTCATAAGCAAACTTCCTCACGTCGCCACTCACGTTGCCTTCGATCTGAATCGCGCCGTTGCCGCTGCCGGAGTAACGGCCCGCCACGAGCAGTTGCTCGCCTTTGAACAAGTCGGGCACGGGGCTGGGATAGATTTTTGTTGCGCGCACGCCGGTTGGAAACTGGAGCGCGGGACTCGCCAGCACCGGCTCTTTGATCTTCGTGAAGAAGCTCGAGACTTTCACTTCGATGTCTTCATCAGGCAGCACGTAGGTGCTAAACGCCTTGGTTTCTTCCGCGATCTTGTCCAGCAAGTG
>DATHKK010000226.1:0-6342 GCA_035489355.1 Candidatus Limnocylindria bacterium | reverse complement strand
GTTCTTCGCTTTCGGCCAGCTCACCAAAGGACAGAAGTTGATGAAGAGCGTGGCGGACAATGTGACGGTCACGCCACCGAGAGAATGGAAGATTGCTGGAACTTCGGTGCGGAAAGTCGATGGAGCGGACTTCGTTTCCGGCAAACACACATACGCTTCTGATGTGAAGTTGCCTGGGATGCTGCATGGAAAAATCGTTCGTCCATCTGCGTTCCGCGCCAAGCTGGCGTCGCTCGATTCAAAGGAAGCCGAGGCGATGGCCGGCGTCACCGCGGTTCACGATCAAGATTTCGTCGGCGTCGTTGCGCCGGATGTGCTGACCGCGCAGCGCGCTGCCACAGCCATTCGCGCCGAGTGGACGGCCACGCCGCAGATTTCTGACGCTGAACTGTTCCAGCGGTTGAAGAAAGGAGCGCGGGCCGAAGGCGAGAAAGCAACGACGCCGAAGAAGGATGACGACGCACAAACGTTGAACGCCACTTACACCATCGCTTACATCGCGCACGCGCCGCTGGAGCCGCGCGCCGCCGTTGCGGAGTGGAAGGACGACAAGCTGACGGTTTGGACGGGAACGCAACGGCCGTTCGGCGTCCGCAGCGAACTCGCGCAAGCGTTTCGCATTTCCGAAAGCAACATCCGCGTCATCGTGCCTGATACCGGCGCGGGCTACGGTGGCAAGCACAACGGCGAAGCCGCGGTGGAGGCGGCGCGCCTGGCGAAGTCCGTCGGCAAACCAGTGAAACTCGTGTGGACGCGTGAAGAGGAATTTACCTGGGCCTACTTTCGACCGGCGGGCGTCATCGACGTTACCGCGACGGTCACGCGCGACGGCAAAGTCACGGCGTGGGATTTTCACAATTACAACTCCGGCGGCTCGGGTATTCGGATGCTTTACGACGTGCCAGGCGCGAAGACGGAATTTCACAATGCGCAATCCCCGTTGCGCCAGGGTTCTT
Organism: Candidatus Limnocylindria bacterium; assembly: GCA_035489355.1. GTDB lineage: Bacteria > Verrucomicrobiota > Verrucomicrobiia > Limisphaerales > SIBH01 > JANNGC01. The sequence goes on along the minus strand of DATHKK010000226.1, from coordinate 5,386 downwards.
ATCGCGCACTCGCCGCGACGGCGAACCACTTCGCGCGCGAGTCACACATGGATGAATTGGCCCGTGCGGTGAAAATGGATCCGTTGGAATTTCGGCTGAAGAACCTTAAGGACACGAGGCTTCGTTCGGTGTTGCAAGCCGCAGCGGACAAATTTCAGTGGAGCAAAGCCAAACCCGACGAGCAACGGGGCTTCGGGATCGCCGGCGGTTCCGAGAAAAGTTCCTACGTCGCGACGTGCGCGGAAGTGAAGATCGATCCGAAGACCCGCAAAGTCTCGGTCGTGCGCGTGGTGCAGGCCTTCGAGTGCGGCGCGGTGTTAAATCCGGACGGGCTGCGGAACCAGAACGAAGGCGCGATCGTGCAAGGCATCGGCGGCGCTCTCTTCGAAGCGATTCGTTTCTCGAACGGAAAAATCTCCAACCCGCGTTTCTCCGGGTATCGCGTGCCGCGTTTCAGCGATGCGCCGCAGATCGAAATCGTGTTGCTCGATCGAAAGGACGCGCCGTCGAATGGCGCGGGAGAAACGCCCATCGTCGGCATCGCGCCCGCGATTGGAAATGCGATCTGCTCGGCGACTGGCACGCGATTGCGCTCGATGCCGTTGGCGCCAGATGGCTTGAAGGCATAGCGGCGGACTCACGTCGGGAAACGTCGCCGTGCTTCGTCGTAGTCCGCCGGCGTGTCGATGTCGAAATCCAGAGCGGGATCATTTATCTCCATGACGCGCATTTCGGAAGCGTGTTCCGCCAGAAACTCCTTCAACGTTTGGTGATTTGCACTCGCCAGCGCCTGGAACCCACGCCGGGACAAGAACACGGGATGACGCGGTCGTCCCGCCCGGCCTGGCTGACAAATGGCGTCGGGATTGTCAGCAGCAAATGCAGCCACGCTTCGGACCGTTGATTCTGCGAGTTGGGGTTGATCGCCAAGAACGATCGCCCAGTGCGTAAGCGACGGATTCCAATACGGCCAGCGCGCCGCGCATTGAACTGAACTAAACATTCCGCGCGCAGGTTCCGGGTTCATGATGCGTTGCCGCCGGGGAAAATGAATTCGATCCAACTCTGCTTCAAGGGCTTCGTCACTCGCGCCGCACACCGCGGCGACTTGTGCCGCGCCGATCTGTTGCCACTGCGACATGAGATGGCCAAAAATTGTCGTTGTCCCCCACGGCAAGAGCATTTTTGGCTGGCCCATCCGCGCAGATACACCGGCAGCAAGGATGATCGCAGCGAAGGAAAAGGGTTGCTGGAATTCCACTTTCACTTCGCGGCTGCGGCCAGCGCAGCACGGGCCTGCACGAGACGGGCCGCAATGCTGACGGCGATTTCATTCACGCTGACCGCCGCGATGTCGAGGCCCACAGGACATTCCACGCGGCTCAATTGTTCCTCCGTGGCGAGGCCGTCCTGCACAAACTGATCGAAGATGATTCGCCGCTTGCGCCGGCTGCCAATCATTCCCAGAAAAGCAAAGGGCTGATGAATCCAATCTCGCAGCACCAGCCCGTCGTGCTGATGACCTCGGGTCACGATCAATCCAAACGCCGGCCGCATCGGCAAAGGGTCACGGAGAATTTTTTCCCACGCATCGACGCGCAGGTGTGTCGAAGCCGGGAAGTGCTGGTGGTTCGCCAACGCAGGACGGTCGTCGAAGACGGTGACATCGAAATCCAGTTGCGCGGCCAGCGGCGCGAGCGCCTGCGCGACGTGGCCTGAGCCGGCGATCCAGAGCGCGCACGGCGGCGACACTGTTTCGCGGTAGAGCCACTCGTCGTGGTTCGCATCCGCCCATGTGATGGAAAAATCTTTTCTGATGCCCCAGGTCCGCGCTCGCTCGCGGCGGGTCAGCTCGCGCCAGATTTCTTTCGCCTGCGCGGCGTGAGGAAGAATCAGCCCCGAAACTTTGCCGCCGCAAATCAGTCCATCGTCCCAACCAAAATCGTGATCCAATACCAGATCGAATGCCGCCGGCTCTTGGGTGAGCGATGCTCGGCGCGCTCGCTCACGCACTTCCGCTTCGAGACAACCGCCGCCGAGCGTGCCGGCCATTCGGCCGTCCGCGAAGAACAACGCCTTGGCGCCTTTCCGCTGCGGGCTGGAACCCTTGACGCTCGAAATAATTCCCAGCGCGAACGTCTCTCCGTCTTCAATCGCCGACAGCAACGTTTCAAAAAAGGTCTTCATTCGGACACATTTCGGCTGCGGATGTTGGGCGTCATTTCAGCCCAGCATGCGTGGCCGCATTGGAATTTCCATCATGCCGACCCGCCAAAGTCGCACAAGAATTCTCTCGCCTTGGCGTTTCGGCCTTTGGTATCCAAGTTCATCAGACCCACAACAAATAGGGGTTTCACCCTAGTGGACTACCTTTTGTTGTGTCAGATGGCGGGTGTGAATGCTTGCGGTTGTCCGAAACCGAGACTATGCAAACGTTTCTGATTGTGGCGAGTTGCGTCTGGATCTCAAGCGCGTTCTTGTTCGTCGGCGCGTTCTGTCTGGCGGCGCGGCGAAGAATTCCTGATCCCGATGTTGCGTCGCTCCCATCTCAAGTGACACTCGCGACCAATTTCAGGAACGCTTCGCCTGAAGCTGAAACAGAGTCTTCACACACGCCCTGCCTCAAGCCGGAATTACTTTCGCCAACTCGCTGTCACACTGAATGCGCCGTCACTTTTCCGGCGCAATGGCCGCGTCCGTTTTCTGCAAACGACTCGGCGGCGAGAGGTAACGATAGGCACTGCTCGGATTGTCGTTGTCGTAGGCGTAGGCATCGCGGTGATGCAGAAAACGCTTCACGACGTCGATCGGGATCGCAAAGCCAATGCCTTCGCCGAACGCAATTTTCATGTTGGTCACGCCCACGGCTTCACCGCGCATGTTGAAGAGCGGGCCGCCGCTGTTGCCGGGATTGATCTGCGCCGTGGTTTGCAAATAAAGATCGCCCTGCATCTGCCGCGTCTTGGTGCTCACGATGCCTTCGGTGACCGTGCGCTCGAGACCGAGCGGACTGCCGATGGCGAAGACGCGCTCGCCCACCGAGAGGCTATCCGGATCGCCGAGCATGACGTGCGAAAACTTCGGCGCGTCCTTGTCGTCCACTTTGAGCAACGCCAAATCCTGGAACTTGTTCATGGCGACGATGCGCACTTGCTTGTAACTTGATCGTTCGAGCTGGCCATTGCGCTGCGCGTAAACCTCGATAGAAATCTGTGTCTCACCTTCGATGACATGAAAGTTGGTGATCAAGTAGCCCTCTTCATTCAGGAAGAATCCGGAGCCGAGTCCGCCCGGCGTGCGCACCTGGACGACGGCCTCACCCAGTTGATTGACGAGTTCGCGGACCGAACGCTCGGGCGGCGGCGCGATGCTCACGGAGTAAAGTCCTTCCTTCGACTCCGTCTTTTCCGGAACAGTTTTCTTCGGCGATGCTGAGTTCGTCTTCGTCGTTTTTTCTTTGCCCTTCGCGGCCGCAACCTGCGCGGCGAGTTCATCGTCGCGGACAATCTTCACGATCTGATTGCGCGGCACCGTGAGCACGGTATAACCGAGATCAACCACGACCGCGTCCCGTTTCTCGGCCAGGATCGTGCCGGTAACTGTGGCCTTGTCGCGCAACTGGACGAGGTCAGCGTGAGCACCAGCCATCAGGACGGAACTCGCGAGCAGCGATGAAAGCAGCCGATTTTTCATGGCGTGAACTTTACGAGGGATCAACGTGAGTGACAAGCAGCGCATAGGCGGCGGGTGAAGTTTGCGTAACCAATGAAATCAACGATGAGACAGCGAACCGGGCGCAATACGCCGGCCCCGCCGGGCCAGCAATCCTTCGGCGACGGCGAGGTCCTCCGGAGTGTTCACGTTAAACAGTTCGTAACTGGCGGACGCCATGACGGTTCGATGCGTGCGCAGTCTTTCCGCGAGCGCGTGCAGCGAGAATCCCCTCGCGGCGATTTGTTCTTCGATGACCGGCAGAAACTTCACGGGCAGGACGAAGGGAAAACCGACGCGCCCGGCCTGCGCCGCAAACACCGCGCGCTCACCCCTGCGACTCGCGCGCATGATTCGCTTCAGCAGTTTCGCCGAAACTAGCGGCATGTCACACGCGAGAAACAGCACTGCCGGCGCGCGCGCCATGCGCAGCGCGGTGACCACGCCGCCGAGCGGTCCGCAACGACGCACGCGATCTTTACGCACGACGCGAACGCGCGTCGGGGGCCGCTCTACAAACGCTTCAGCAACAACCCGGCGAATTCGCGCGAGCATGGTTTGGCCGCCGAGTTTCAAGCGCGCCTTGTCCCGCCCCATGCGCGTGCTGAGTCCGCCCGCCAGGATGCAGACTTCAATCGCGCGGGATCGCGCCGCCGGATGACTGCGTACAGTGTCGATGCCCACCGAGCAAGGACACGCGGGCCGCGGAGGACAAGTCAAGCTTGCCAGCGCGGCGAGTTGTCTTAAGTTCTCGCGCGTATGCGAAGGGGGATAATCTTTGGGGGTCTGATCGCATCGGCCACGGCCCTGAGTGCTGGCGATATCCAGGAAACCAATTCACCGTCCCTCATTTGGGAACGCGACATCGGCGGCGGCTTCAAAGAAAACACCTTTCAAGTCGGGCTGTCCGCCGGACGCGGCTGGGGAGCGCACATCTTCGGCTCGGAGGCAATTCACGACGTCGCTTTGGCTTATCTGAACGCCGGTTGGATCTTTACTGACGTGGAATTGCCGGACACCTGGCTGCGCGGCAACTGGGAACTGCGCGGAGAAATCTTCGGTGGCGAGCAATTGCGACCGGAACGCTACATTGTCGGCATCACCTTTCCCACGTTCCGTTATCACCTCGCGACCGGCACGAGAGTGGTGCCGTTTGTTCAACTCGGCGCGGGCGGCACAGTGACAGATATCAAGGGACCCGATCTAAGCACGACATTGGAATTCAACCTGCACATGGGCGCCGGCGTGAACTATTTCATAACGGAACGCGTGGCCTTCAGCCTGGAATATCGTCTCTTTCATTTATCGAACGCTCGCATCGAAACTCCCAATCACGGAGTTAATTCGCATCTTGTTCTCGCCGGACTTTCGTATTGGTTCTGAAGCGATTCAAAGCGATCGCTTAAAGATCACGGCGATGATTCCCCACAGGACGAGCAGCAGGACGACGATGAGAAAAATGAAGCGGTTGCGCGCGACTCGCTTTTCATAGCGCAAGGGACGCAAGCCCTGAATGCTTCCCGCCGCGAGGTAATTGACGAGTTTGGGATTCGAAGCCGGCGGAGTTTTGAAAAGATTCTTCAGCCGTCCCCACGTGGCGGCGAGATCGTATTTGCGCACGCCTAATTCATTGTAGTGCTCGCGCGGCACCGGCCCCTCGGGAGATTGCAAAGGA
>DATHKK010000225.1:0-5020 GCA_035489355.1 Candidatus Limnocylindria bacterium | reverse complement strand
GCGGCGGTTCCTGCTTGCAGAGGTTACTGGTTCTGGAAGTGAATGCCTTCATGCGCACCCTCCTTGCTGTTCCTTTCTGTTTACTGCTGATTCTTTTCACCGGCTGCGCTTCGAGCGGTCGGCGGCTGGAGGTCTCTGCGGTCCGTCAGATCAAGATTGGCAGCAGCACGGTGGCGGATGTCGAAAAACTTTTCGGTCGTCCGGCGGAAAGCGTGGCAGGTTCCGATCAACAAACGGTCGCGCGATACTTTTACCGGCGCATGAATCTGAACAACGATGTGCGGGCGAGCGAACGACAGGAACATCCCGCGGATATTCTATTCAGGACGCTCTCGCTTCGTTTCGGGCCTGACCAGGTGATCGCCCAAAAGCTACACGACGAAATTGTGATCCCGGTTCTTTGCTACAGCAAATGGCTGCATATCGGTCCGGCGATTGGACCGGATATTCTCGGACGTATTCGTAAAGGTGTGAGCACTGACGTTGAATTAGTGGAGATTCTCGGAGAGCCAACATCACGCACCTTTGAAACGGACGGGAAAGCACTTTTGATCTGGGTAAGCATTCAGAAAAGAGCCGACGGCTTTCACGCCATCGAAGCGAGGCGGCTGGTGGTGAAGCTGGATGACAAGCGTGTGGTCAGGGAATACGCGGTCGTGAGCGAAGACATGGACCAGGCGAACAGTTGGTTCCATTGAGGAACAAAAAAAGCTGTTCAGAGGGACTGATCCCTTTCATCTGAACTTTTTTCAAACGCCAGATTGAAAACTGCGCTACGGGGAAAGGCTGCCCGGCAATTCTAATCATACCTGATTGAATGCTCGTTCTTGCTTCATCGCGAGGAAGCGTTCAATAATCTCATCCAACGCCACACCCGTGCTCAAACTCAATGGCGTGCGGATCATTAGCTGACGACCTGAATCAGACAGGAATAAGCCATGAAAATGTTTGGACGCAGCCAATGCTGGCTTCTTCTCGCGATGTGTGGCCTCGCGAGCTCCCGCGCCTTTGCTCTCGAACCGAACCGGCCACCCGGCGGCAATTTCGACCTGAGCCATTGGTACCTCACCTTGCCGGATTCCAGCGCGAGCACGATCAGTTCGTCCAAGCTCGTCGGGGGTTACACCAACGCCGCGTGGTTCTACACCGGCGCGGATGGATCGATGGTGTTTTATAGTCCGGTCAATGGCGGTACAACTGACAACTCCATCCATCCTCGTACCGAGTTGCGTGAGTTGATCGATGGCAGCAGTACCAGCGTCAATTGGCCTTGGGCCGGCACGCACATTCTCGAAGGCCAATGCAAAATCCTGCAACTCCCGAGCAGCGGCCAATTGTGGTTCGGTCAGATTCATGGCTACGAGGATGATGCGCCGGTTTTGATGCTGCTGCGTTACAACGCCGGCAATATTGAGATTCAGATGAGGACGCATCCCAACACCCCCAGTACTAATTATTTCCCGCTGACGAGTGCCGCGCTCAATGAATTGATTTCGTACCGCATCCAGGTTGTGAACGGACTTCTCTCGGTCACGGTCAATGGCGTGACACAAGTGATCGATGTCGCCCAATACGATCCGGAATGGGTGGAGCAGAGTTTCTATTTCAAGGCGGGAGTTTATTGCCAGGACAACAGCGGGCCCAGTTCGGAAGGTGCGCGCGTCGCCTACTATTATTTGCAGGCCAGTCATCCTCCTCCGCCCGTAGCGCCGTCCATCACCACCCAGCCGACGAGCGCCAGCACGAATGAAGGGGCCGCCGCCAGTTTTCGCGTGCTCTTTAAGGGAACAGCGCCGCTCGCATTTCAATGGCGCAAGAATGGCGCCGAATTGCCGGACGCGACGAATTCCGTGCTCACTATTCCGAGCGTTGGCACGAATAATCTCGGAAATTATCAGGTCGTCCTCAGCAATGTCGCGGGTTCCGTTACCAGCGTCGTGGCCAATTTGAGCCTGCTGCCTCCGCCGCCGCCACCTCCCGGCAGCAACTTCGATCTGACTCATTGGTATCTGACGTCGCCGGAAGCGAACGCGCCCATCATCTCACCCGCGCAACTCGTCGCCGGCTACACCCACCCACTGTGGTTCTACTCTGCGGCCGATGGCGCCATGGTCTTTTGGTGCCCCGTGAACGGTGGGACGACGGCGAACTCAAGCTATCCACGTTCTGAATTGCGCGAGATGCTCGACCCGCTGGATACCGCCGCGAATTGGACCGGCTATGGAACGCACATTCTTAAGGCGCAGTGCAAAGTCACCCAGCTTCCCAGCAACGGACGTGTCATCATCGGTCAGATTCACGGCTACATCGATGGCGTGTCGGCGTTGGTCCTCCTGCGCTACGCCGCCGGGAAATTAGAGGCGGAGGTCAGAACCGATTCCAGTGACGATCCGGAGAAAGTGACTCTGGCGCTGGGCAATTTTGCGCTGAATCAACTCATCACCTACGAGATCAGAATGGTGGACGGGCTGGTCTCCGTCACGGCGAATGGCGTGACCAAAAGCGTGAACGTCTTCCAATCGGGTTCGGGCTGGGCGGAGCAGACTTTTTATTTCAAAGCCGGCTCTTACTGTCAGGACAACAGCGGTTCCAGTTCGGAAGGCGCGCGGCTGGCGTTCTATCAATTGAGCAGCAGCCATGTTCATGCGCCGCAACCTCCCCAGATCGCGACGCAGCCGGTGAGCCAGGGCACCAACGCGACCGCGAATGTCAGCTTCCGCGCCATCGCTCGCGGCAGGCCGCCCCTGTTCTTCCAATGGCACAAAGCCGGCGCGGCACTGATGGGCGAGACGAATTCCATTCTGGCTCTGAGCAATGTGGGAACCAATGACGCCGGTTTTTATTATTGTACGGTCACCAACAATTTCGGCTCCGTCACCAGTGCGACCGTGACTCTGACGGTGCTCACGCCGCCCAACCCATTGGCCCTCGCTGAAGCGTTGGATACGACGGGACTCGTGTGGAGTTTCACGGGCACTCCCGCGTGGTTTGATCAAACCGAGAAGACACACGATGGAACAGATGCAGCGCAGAGCGGCGCGATTTCCCACAGCAAAACCACTTCCATGCAGACGACGGTCACCGGCCCAGGCACCGTTGGCTTTTGGTGGAAAGTTTCCTCCGAGCCTAGCAACGATCGTTTGTTGTTTTACGTGGGGAGCAGCGAGAAGGCGCGCATCACCGGCGAAACGGATTGGCAGTGGAAGACGTTCAGCATTTCGTCCGGCAGCCAGATTCTGAAATGGACTTATTCCAAGAACAGCAGCAAGACCGGCGGCGTGGACAGCGCCTGGGTCGATCAAGTGATCTTCGTTCCGAACAACGTGGCCACGGTTCCCATCATCGCCGTGCATCCTGTCGGCACCAACGTCGATGCGGGCGGCAAGGCGACTTTCAGCGTCGTGGCTATCGGTTCACCGACGCTGCGTTACCAGTGGCAATTGAATGGCACCAATCTCACCAACAGCAGCAGCGCCGGCATCAGCGGCGCGACGACCGCCACGTTGACGTTAAGCGCCATTCCACTTGCGGGCGCGGGAGCTTATTCCGTCATCGTCTCGAACACCGCCGGCGCTGTCGTCAGTTCGAATGCGTTCCTCTCCGTTACGCCGGTGCTGACTCTCGCCGAAGCGCTCGACACTTCCACCATCACTTGGACCACGAGCAGTTCACTCGGGTGGACCGGCCAGACCAACGTGACGCATGACAGCACGGACGCAGCGCGCAGCGGCGCCATCGCCGACGACAAATCCACATACGTGCAAGCCACGGTCACTGGTCCGGGCGTGTTGAAATTCTGGTGGAAAGTTTCCTCCGACCCCAACGACCGCTTGCGTTTTTACGTCAAGGGCGCTGAGCAAGCCCGCATCTCTGGCGAAGTGGACTGGACGCAACGCGTCTATAATCTTCCCTCCGGCTCGCAAGCGTTGCAGTGGAAGTATTCGAAGGACGATGAGGATTTTCAGGGCCAGGATCACGCCTGGGTCGATCAAGTGGAGTTCACGCCCAACGCCGCGCCCAGTCCATTGGCACCGCCCAGTCTCGCGCAACTGGTGCCCGTGGAGATCGGCGCTTCAAGTGACAACGTGCTCCTGACCTGGAAAGCAGATCCAGAAAAGAGCTATCAGGTTCTCTACATCGATAGCATCGAGGACGCGGAATGGAATGAACTCACAGCCGAGGTTTCTTTCACCAACTCCGTCGGCACTTGCACAGACGCGGTGGCCGGGCTGCAACGGTTTTACCGGGTCGTCGAAAAATAGAATCGCCCGGGCCTTCATGGGAAAAACAATTGGTCCGAGCGACTCCATCCCCATCCTCCGCCCGCATGACAACGCCAGGCATACGGCCGCTCCGCGGCTCGATCACATGACCGCTCATACCTACCTCCTACCAAAGATTCAGTCTGGTGCAGACGCCATCGCAACGTGCGAACCGAGAGCCAAAGGAATGACTTGTCGGATGCAATCGCCCGGCTCGAGTATTTGATCCCATGTCCAAACTGCGCGTTCATTGCTTCAGCGTTTCAATCGATGGCTTCGGGGCCGGGCCGGACCAGAGTCTCGACAACCCGCTCGGCGTGGGCGGCGAGAGTCTTCACGAATGGTTTTTCCCGACGCGTGCGTTTCAAACGATGCAAGGCAACAAGGACGGCACCACGGGCGTGGACAATGATTTCGCTGAACGCGGCTTCGACCGCATCGGCGCATGGATTCTCGGGCGGAACATGTTCTCGCCGATGCGCGGCCCGTGGCCGGACGACCAATGGAAGGGCTGGTGGGGCGACGACCCGCCGTATCACACACCGGTCTTTGTGCTCACGCATCACGCGCGGCCCTCCATTGAAATGGCCGGCGGCACCACGTTTCATTTCGTCACCGACGGCATCCACACCGCGCTGCAACGAGCGCGGGAGGCCGCGGGCGGATTGGATGTGCGCCTCGGCGGCGGCGCGGCGACCATCCGACAATACCTGCAAGCCGGATTGGTGGATGAAATGCACCTGGCCGTCTCGCCGGTC
>DATHKK010000224.1:0-3564 GCA_035489355.1 Candidatus Limnocylindria bacterium | reverse complement strand
CTCCACGCCGCCGATGCCCGAGAGCGAGCGGCCGGGAAATTCTTTGCGAATCATCGTGGCGATCTCCATGACCATGCGCAGCGCGATGGGCTTCACGGCCTTCGACGAATAACCGCCGGGCGTCGTGTAGCCTTCGACGGTTGGCTCGGGCCGCAACGTGTCGAGATTCACCCCAATGACGCTGCGAATGGTGTTGATGGCCGCAAGTCCCGTCGCGCCGCCGCGCAAGGCCGCGCGGCTCGGGTCCTCGATGTGCGTCACGTTCGGCGTCATCTTCGCCCAGAACGGTTTCGTGGCGGCGGACTTCACCCAACCGCATACTTCTTCCAAAATCTCCGGGTTCTCGCCCATCGCCGCGCCCATCTTGCGTTCGGGCAGTCCATGTGGGCACGAGAAGTTTAGCTCAAACGCATCCACGCCCGACGCCTCGCAGCGTTTCACGATTTCGATCCACGCGTCCTTGTTGTATTCCTCCATGATGGACGCGATGAGCACGCCCTCGGGATGCATCTGCTTGCATTTCTTGAATTCCTCCTCCCACAACTTGAACGGTCGGTCGCTGATCAGCTCGATGTTTTCCCACCCGATGACTTCCTTGCCGTCGCTGGAATGCAACTTGCCGTAGCGCGGCGTGACATTAATGACTTTCGACGCATCGAGGCTCACAGTCTTGGCGATGACCGCGCCCCAGCCTTCCTTAAAGGCGCGCGAGATGACGTTCAAGTTGGTGCCGGGCGGACCCGATCCGATGATGAACGGGTTCGGCAATTTCAATCCATCGACGGTGGTTTGGAGGCTTGGCATAACTTCAACTTTCCAAGTTTAACGAGCGTAGGCACGCTAACCAACAACGCGCATCGTCGCCATCACAATGTTGGACACGGCATGAATTCATCTCTTAACCCGAAGCGCACCATCGTCGAGCTGAAAGATTTGCGCACGCTGACCGGAAATGAACACGGCGCGCAACGCGTCGCATTCACGCCCACGTGGTCGAAGGCGCGGGCGTGGCTGCGCGCGAAGCTGGAACAACTGCCGGTCGAAATACACACGGACGCCGCGGGCAATTTGTGGGCCACATTGCGCGGCGAATCCAAAAAGGCGCTCTTGATCGGCGGTCACATCGACTCAGTGCCGAACGGCGGCTGGCTGGATGGCTGCCTGAACGTGATGGCGGGCGTAGAGATTCTCCGGCGCATCAGCGCGCAGTACAACGGCAAGCCACTGGTGACAGTGCGCCTCGTGGACTGGGCGGATGAAGAAGGTGCGCGCTTTGGGAAAAGTCTGTTCGGCTCATCGGCGTGCTCGGGCAATCTGAATCTCGATGAAGCGCGTGGGTTGAAGGACAAGGACGGCGTGCTTTTGCCTGACGCGTTGAAAAAGATCGGCGTCGAGTTCGAGCGCGTGAAAGACAGTGGGATCGAATTGAAAGACGCCGCCGCTTATCTGGAACTACACATCGAGCAAGGCCCGGTGCTGCTTGATCTCGATCTCCCACTCGGCGCGGTGCTCGGCACGTTTGGCGTGGAGCGGCACGCGATTACGTTCCACGGCCAGGCCGCGCACTCCGGCAGCACACCGATGATCCGCCGCCAAGACGCCTTCCTCGCCGTCGCGAAGATGAGTCCCGAGATTTACAAAATCGCCGAGCGCAGCGGCGACGGCGTCTGCACCATCGGTTCCTGCACAACGAAGCCCGGCATCGTCACCAGCGTCGTCGAGGAATGCCGCATCACGCTCGATCAGCGCCATCTTGATGGCGCCGCGCTTGCGCGGATGTTGCAGGATGCGAAGCAAGCCAGCGAACGCTTTGCTCAGGAAGGCAATGTCCGCGTCTCGTGGGAACGCCTTTGGCAAATCGCCCCGCGTCCATTCAACGATGAACTCATCGCGCTCTGCGACGAATCCATCCGCGAAACCTGTGGCCAGGTTCACCGCCTGCCGAGCGGTCCGCTCCACGACGCCGCCGAAGTCGCCGCCGCCGGCGTGCCGACCGTAATGATGTTCGTCCAAAGCCTCCACGGCATCAGCCATAACAAAATCGAAGACACTCATGAGGAACACCTTGAGCTTGCGATCCGCGCGTTCAACGAGCTTGCGGAAAAAACGATGCTCTGGATTCAAAAGCAATCGCACCTGGTCCCAATTCAATCATGAAACAACAATTCATGCGCAAGGCGATCCGCATTTCCATCGTCAAGATGCGCGCCAACCTTGGAGGCCCCTTTGGCGCGGTCGTCGTGAAGAGCGGCAGAATCGTCGGCTCGGGATGGAACCAGGTGACCTCGACGAATGATCCGACGGCCCACGCCGAGATTTGCGCCATCCGCGAAGCGTGCCGCCGGCTGAATACGTTCCACCTGGAGGAGTGCGAGCTTTACACCAGTTGCGAGCCGTGCCCGATGTGCCTGGCGGCCATCTATTGGGCACGGATCAAAAATGTCTATTACGGCAACACGCGCAAGGACGCCGCCCGGATCGAATTTGATGACGATTTGATTTATCGAGAAATTGCGACGCCCATTTGGCGGCGAAAGATTCCTATGAAGCAACTGTTGCGGCACGAAGCGCTGGTGGCTTTCAAGGAGTGGCAGATCAAACCAGACAGGATTCGATACTGACGGCGTGGAGGGTGGGGCGCATCGCTCCGGCGTAATGCAGCACGCGCCCTATCTCATCGCTCGCATCAATGATTCGTCCCATCCTCCGCCGAGTGCCTTGATCAACTGGACGGTGGCAATCAGTTGTTGCGCGCGCAGGTTCACGGCGGTGCGTTGGTTGTTGAGCAACGTGGTCTGCGCGGTGATGACGTTCAGGTAGCTGTCGATGCCGAGCCGGTAGCGATCGTTGGCGATCACCAGATATCTTTGGGACGAGCTGACGGCGGCGTCTTGCTCTTGCAACTCCTGGGAAAGGAGACGCAGCGCAGCGAGATTGTCCTCCGTTTCCTGAAATGCGATGAGCACCGCCTGCCGATAATTCGCAACGGTCCCCTGGTGATTCGCCCACGCTTGTTCCGTCACGGCTTTGCGGCGGCCCGCGTCAAAAATGGTTTGGGCGAGTGTCGCGCCCATCGACCACGCGAAGCTCGGATAACTGATAAGATTTCCCAGCGAGGTGCTTTGATAACCGGCTGAACCGCTCAATGTGATCGTGGGAAAGTAAGCTGCGCGCGCGACGCCAATTTGTGAATTCGCTTCCGCCACGCGGCGTTCGGCGGCGGCGATGTCGGGCCGGCGTTCGAGCAATTGAGACGGAACGCCAAAAGGGACGGCGATGGGTTTATTGGTCAATGGTTCTGTCGCGAGTGAAAACTCCGAGGCTGGTTTGCCGGTGAGCACGGCGATGACGTGTTCGAGCTGCGCTCGCTGAATACCGATGTCCGTGGCTTGCGCGCGCGTGGTGTTGAGCTGCGTCTCGGCTTGCGCCACGTCCTGGTCGGACGCGATGCCGGTGTCGTGGCGCACTTGCGTGAGCTTGAGCGATTCCTCGTAGGCGCGCACGGTGGTGTCGAGCAGTTGCTTTTCCGCGTCGAGCGCGCGGAGTTGAAAATAATTCGCGGCC
>DATHKK010000223.1:0-2110 GCA_035489355.1 Candidatus Limnocylindria bacterium | reverse complement strand
TTTCGGTCTTGCCCACGCCGGCGAACACGCATTTCTTCGCATCGCCGCCGGCGGCAATCACGCGGCGCAATTCGCCTTCGCTCACCACGTCGAAGCCGCTGCCGAGGTTCGCGAAGGTGCGCATCACGGCGAGGTTTGAGTTCGCCTTCATCGCGTAGCAAATCATGTGGTCCAGCGAACCGAGCGCCGAGTCGAGCTTCTGAAAATGATCTTCGAGCGTGTGTTGGGAATAGACGTAAAGTGGCGTGCCGTATTTCTTCACGAGCGACTCGATGCTCACGCGCTCGCAGAACAGCTTGTTGCCGACATACCGAAAATCATGCATGGCGGAATTTATGCGGAGGCGCTGTTCAAAGTCCAATGTCCAAAGTCCAGGGCGCAACCACGCCAATCTGTGAATCCATTTGGGATTCGTCCTGTCAACGCAACCTTGCCCGCCACTCCAACCTTGTTCCCGGCCCGCTCGCTCCTCTACGGTCGGGCGCGCGACGGGCATCCCCAGCCGCCGCGGGTTCAAACACACATCCAAAGTAAGACAGCGTATGAAAACAAAGTCCGCGACGGAACAGCCGCCGCTATTATTGTGTGAGGTGCTGGAGGAGGAGTTCGTGCAATTGCACGGGAAGCTGCCCTATGCGCCTTCGTGGGAATTTAAAGGCGCGCATTTCCGCACGGATGCTTCAGGCACACCGCGATTGCTGACAACTTTGAAGACGCGCGAGGACGAACTGGCCAAACATTTACTCGATCAAGTCGGGTTACGCTCAATTCTCTCTGCCGACGAGTTGTCCGCCAAACTCAATGCGCTGCTCCAGGCGCCCGCGTTGAATTCCATCGCTCAAGCGTCGCAGCCCGCATCCCATGCGACGCCGCTGCAAAAACTTCTTGGCCTCCGCAGCGGAGTGGACAGCGCGTCTCTCCGGCGACACGCCATTGAAGAAAGCTTTCCCGATGACATTGAGCCGATTCACGAAATCCGGTTGCGGCAGGTTTATGACGCCATTCATCGCTTGAGTGAAGAAGCGGAGACCGGCGCGGCCCCGTATGCGAATCGCGCGGCGCTGTGCCTGTCCGGCGGCGGCATTCGCAGCGCGACGTTTGGACTCGGTGTATTGCAGGCTCTGGCGCGGCGCGGAGTCATCGGCGCGTTCAGTTTTGTTTCCACAGTGTCGGGCGGCGGTTTTGTCGGAAGCTGGTTTTCCGCGTGGATTCATCGACATCCACAGGGACTCGACGGCGTGGTGCGCGAACTGGCTTTGGCCCAAGCGCCCGATGCTTTCACTTCCAAACCGAAACTGGAACCGGAAGTGCCGCCCATTCGTCATCTGCGCAGTTACAGCAATTACCTCAGTCCGAAACTTGGCTTTCTCTCTGCGGACGCCTGGACGCTCGGCACGATTTATTTGCGCAATCTGCTGCTCAATTGGCTCGTCATCATTCCGCTGCTCCTCGCATTGCTGGCGTTGCCGCGTTTTCTCGTCATGGCCATGTGGCTGCCCGCGAACCACGCGCTGCAAACCGCCGCGCTGGCGCTCGGCACCGTCGCCGCGATCGCCGCCATCGTGTATGCGTCCGTGAACCGTCCCGGCGCGCACCGCCACGTGCGAATTCGCGAGGGAAGCTTTTGGTGTTTCGCGCAAACCCAAAGCGGATTTCTGCGCCTGTGCCTCACGCCGCTGTTGCTGGCCGCACTTTGTTTTCAACTGCACTGGATTTGGTTCTGCGCCTCGGGCCGGCCACCGTACGCGTGGTGGCAATTCGCCCTCTTTGGAACAGCCGTGCATAGCGTCGGCTGGCTGGCCGGCTTCCTCATCCTCGCGCGGCAGGAAAATGAACCGCAATCCGGCAAGGCCCGGCGCACGGCCTGGGTGCATGAATTCATCGGCGTGGTCGTCACTGGCGCGGCGGGCGGATTGTTGGTCGGCTGGGGCGCGCTCAAACTTTTTTCACCAACGTTGCTGATCCAGCCTGCGAATGAATTGCTCTTCGCTTCGTTCGCGACACCGGCGTTCCTCGCGTTGTTTCTGATGGCAGCCACACTGTTCGTCGGCGCGGTCAGCCGCTGGACCAGCGACGAAGACCGCGAATGGTGGGGCCGTGTCGGCGCGTG
>DATHKK010000222.1:0-4180 GCA_035489355.1 Candidatus Limnocylindria bacterium | reverse complement strand
GGCGTCTTCTGGCCTACCAACGAGAGCAGTCGCTGGGTGCTCGATAAACTGACCGCGCGCAAGAGCAATCAGATGTTCGCGCTCGGACTGATCTACCCGAACACCAACGCGCCGCTCGCGGAGATCACTCCGCGCTTGCTCGCTCTTGCGGAGGAACTTTCGTTGAATAGCATCTACCTCTCGGGCTGGGAAATCCTCGGTCATTCCGTTTTCGCGCGCGTGAAATCTCAGTTCTGGCAAGTGCTCGTGCCCATGTTGGCGATCATCGTCGTCTCGCTCTGGCTGGCCTTCCGGAGTTGGCGCGAAATGTTATTGAGCCTCACCACACTCGGTGTCAGTGGCCTCGCGTTGTGGGCTTGCATGGGAATCGCTGGCTGGTCCTGGAATCTTTTGAACCTGATGGCGCTCCCGCTCCTGCTCGGCATCGGCGTCGATTTCAGCATCCACATTCAACTCGCGCTCAAGCGTTATCACGGCGACCTGCGCGTCGTGCGCGGCTCGATTGGGCGCGCCCTCTTGCTCGCCGGATCCACCACCGTCGCGGGTTTTGCGTCGCTGGCGTTCTCGAATAACGCCGGCCTGGCGAGTCTCGGAAAAGTTTGTGGCCTGGGCATCGTTTGCGCGATGCTCGTCTCCGTGTACCTGCTCCCGCTGTGGTGGAGTAAGTTGCGCAAGAAATGAACGCCGAGCATCGAGCCTTGAATCTAAGAGCTGGAACAGACGCGCCCGCCGTGCCTGGTTCAAAGTTCGAAGTTCAAGGTTCAAGGTTGAATGTTTCTGCTCTCGACACGCGCCCACTTCCGCAACGCCCCTCGTTCTTCTACGGCGCAATTCTATGGCGGCTCGGACTGCTTTTCGCGCGCGTGCTGCCATTACGAACTCTCAAGTCCCTCGCAGCCACGTTCGTTTCTCTCTACGCAAAGTTGTTCCCCCGCCGTCGCGAAACCGTGGTGCAAAATCTCTTGCCCGCCGTCAGCGGAGATCGCGCGCGCGCCGAGAAAGTCGCAGGGAATTTATTCTGCCAATTTGCCGGCAAGGTGGTGGACCTCTGGCGCTTCGAAGCCGGCCTCCCGGTCGATGACATGTTCGGCGAGATGAGCGGCTGGGACCATTTTCTGGCCGCGCAGAAAACCGGGCGTGGTGTGTTGCTCGTCACGCCGCATCTGGGCAACTGGGAATTTGGCGCGCCTTTGCTCACCAAGCATGGCTTCAAGCTGAACGTCATCACGCTGGCCGAGCCGGGCCTTGGGCTCACGGAGTTGCGCCAGGCCGCGCGCGCGCGTTGGGGCATCGAGACGCTTGTGATTGGGCGTGACCCCTTTGCCTTCGTGGAGATTATCCGCCGCCTCGAAGCCGGAGCGACCGTAGCGCTGCTCATCGATCGCCCGCCCAAAACCAGTGCCGTCGAAGTCGAATTGTTTGGCCAAAAATTTCTCGCGTCCATCGCGGCCGCGGAACTCGCCCGCGCCACCAACTGCGTGCTGTTACCGGTTTATCTGCCGCAAATCGACGATCGCTACGCCGCGCACATTCTGCCGCCGGTGGATTACGAGCGCGCCACACTGCGCGACCGCGGCGCGCGCCAGCAACTGACCCAGCGGCTTCTCGCCGCGCTCCAGCCGGCGATTCGCGAGCATCTCGAACAGTGGTATCATTTCGTGCCGGTGTGGAAGTGACATGAAAATTCCAAACTCCAAACTCCAAACTCCAAACAAATTCCAGAAATCAAAATCCAATCCGTGCCGCGCGCCGTTCTTTTTGAGATTTGGAATTTGCAGCTTGTTTGGATTTTGGATTTTGGGATTTGGAATTTGCACCCGCGGTGCCGACCTTCCGCCCGCTCTTACCCGTTTCCTTTCCGCCCAAACCAACCTTCAAACCTGGTCCGCCGATCTCACGCAAATCCGTCAGCTCAAGGCGTTGACGCAGCCGTTGACCTCCACGGGCCACGTCTGGTTCGCCGCGCCGAACAAGTTCCGCTGGGAGATCGGTTCACCCGCGCAAACCATCGCGGTGCGCGGCGGTGACGAAATGCTCGTCATCTATCCACGATTGAAACGCGTCGAAAAATATCCGTTGAGCGGCGAGAAAATGGGCCAGTGGAAAGACACGCTGGCCTTGCTCGAAGCGGGCTTTCCGCGCAGCGAGGCCGATATCCATCAGCGGTTCAAAGTGGTTTCCATCACGCCGACGAATGACGTCGCCGTGGTCGTGCTCCAGCCCAAGTCCGCTTCCGCGCGCCGCATGATGCCACAGATCAGCATCGTGTTTGCGACGAACGACTTTCAACTGCGCGCGACGGAGCTTCAGTTCGGCGACGGCTCGACCATGCGCAACGAATTCCGCAACGCCGAGTTGAATCCCAAACTCGACCCGGCGCTGTTTGCCCCGAAGCTTGATCCCGATTTCAAAATCGTGGAGCCCATGACGCAGTAGCTGTTCTATTGCGCCGATGACTACTGAACAAATCATTGGCCTCGCGCTGGCGCTCTTCGTCATGTGCATCGGTTGCCTGGGCAGCATTCTGCCGGCGGTCCCCAGCACGCCGCTGGTGTTGATCGCCGCCATCGGACACAAACTTTACTTCGGAGCCACTGGGTCCGGTTGGATTACACTGACCTTGCTGCTGCTCATCACGGCGCTGGCGCTTGTCATGGATTATCTCGCCAGCCTCTACGGCGCGAAACGGTTCGGCGCGACGAAGAAAGGCATGGCCGGCGCCATCATCGGCGGGATCGTGGGCCTGTTCTTCAATTTGCCGGGAATTCTTCTCGGACCTTTCATCGGCGCGACCACGTTCGAGATGGCTGGCGGCCGCGAATGGAAACCAGCGATGAAAGCTGGCATTGGCGCCACGCTCGGTTTGTTTGCCGGCGCGATCGGAAAGTTCGTCTGCTGCTTTTCGATGATGATGCTGTTCACCATCAATGTGATCTGGCGCTCGCTCCGCGCGGCGTGAGGGATCGTCCTCCCGTCCCGCCAGTTCAATGGCACTTCAAGATGTGTCGCTATTGCAGCGGAAGATTGCTTTGCAATTGCTCACGCCTCGCGAACCTGATTAGTTCTCCGGCTTTCGACCAAGAATGTGATGTCCACTGCTCGTTTTCGGCGTTTGCTCAGGCTGCTCGCTTTCGTGCCGCTCCTGGGGACGCCTGTGTTCGTGCCGGCGCAATTGCCTCCGCCCAACGTTTTGCTGACGGAGCCGCGGGCTGCTTTGCTGAGCTCCGGCCCGTTCGATCTGCACACCCGCGCTTCCACGGCGTTCATCTACGATGACAACATCAGCCTGCACGATCGGGAGGACCTTGGGCCGGGCATCGGGACGAGACTGCGGGACGTGCCGACGGGCGGGGACTTTATTTATTCCTTTTCACCCGGGCTGATCGTGACGAAGCCGGCCACGCTGGGCGGGAGTTCGCGTTCCGTGTTCAGCGCCGAATACAGCCCATCGTTCATCTTTTTTATGAAGAACGATGAGGAAAATTCCATCGATCATTCTGCCAGGCTCGATGTGGGCTATGCTTTCACGAAACTGACGTTGAGCCTCGTGCAGAATTTCGAGGCAACGGCTGGCGGCGTGGTCGATGTGGGCACGCGTGTGGACCGGAACTATTACGCGACGGCGGCCGAACTTCGGTATGAGATGACAGAGAAAACTTTTTTCCAATTGGATGGCAACTATCGGGTCACGGATTACGAAACGCTGACCGATTCGGAGGAGTGGAGCGCCACTCCGACGGTGAATTATCAAATTTCTCCCAAGGTGATAGTCGGCCTGGGTTTGACCGCCGGGCAATTGTTCGTGGGCCAACAGACGTTGAACGTGCTGACGAACCTGACTCAAACGAACCGGTTCGTCACCGTTGAGACGGAGCCGCAGACTTATCTCGGGCCGACCGTGCGCGCTTCCTACAAAACAACGGAGAAGACGGATGTCAGTCTCTCCGTGGGCGGCGAATGGCGTCAGTATTCCGATGACAGTGACTCATTCAGTCCGGTGTTTTCGCTGGTGGGAAGCTACCGGCCCTTCGAGGGAACGGCGATCACGCTCGAGGGCCATCGGCGGCAGCAGAATTCCGCGGTGTTGAATGGCCAGAACTATATTGCCACCGGCGGATCGATCGGCGTGCGGCAACGGCTGCGCGAAATGCTATTTGCAACTTTTACGAGTTCTTACGAT
>DATHKK010000221.1:0-2669 GCA_035489355.1 Candidatus Limnocylindria bacterium | reverse complement strand
GTTGAACGGACCGCTCGCCATGATCGCGCCAAGCTCGTTGCCGTTCTGCGCAAACCGGACGCTCACGTCGTTCAACTGCTCCGGCGTGAGGTCCGCGTTGAGCGTCACGTCCAGCCCAGCCGCTTGAGCAAAACTTCCGCGCGCCTCCGTCACGGCAATTTTGGTCTGGCCTTTTACGACCTGCGGCTTGAGCGCCGCGTCCAACTTCAAATTGAAGTTTCCGCCCACCGTCGCCGCCAGCACGCCATTGGTTGATGAGTTCAATCCCTGATCCATGCGCACGCTGGCCGCGAGCGCGAACTGCCCGACCTTATTATTGCCAATGTCTTCAGCGGTGATGTTGACGCCCGTGAGTTCAAGCAATTCCCGCGTGCCGTCTTTGCGCTGCTGCACCTGGCGCACGGTGGCGTTGTTCAGCGCGAACTTTCGCAAGTTCAATTTCATCGGTTCGCCGGGTAATTTCTCCTTCTTCGTTTCCTTCGTTCGCTTCTGTTCCTTCTCCTGTTTGGTGATTGGATCGAGATTGCTCGTGCCATCGGCGAACGTAACGAGGTTCACTACCGGCGCCTCCAACGTGATCTCGCTGACGTTGATGTTACCCTTGATGATGTCCATCAGACTGTAACGCGCGCGAACGTGCTGTGCGGTCACAAGCGGCTCGGTCCCTGTCGTCCGCACTTTCAAACCGCGCAGATCCACGGAGGAGAAGGGCGAAATGCCGGCGTATTCGACGGTCACTTCGGCGTTCATCGAGTGGCTGACCCTCGGCAAAATCACGGACTTCAAAGCCCATTCACTCGTGCCCACGAAGTAGGCGATGAGCAACCCAACGATCATGAAGCCGAAGAAATATCCAATCCAGCGCAGCCAGCGGCGCGGCTTGCGCGATGTCGTTTTAGTTTCGTTTGTCATAACAAAAAGTTTTGGTCCGCCGATTTCGCAGATGACTCAGATTCGGAAAAAGTAATCTGCGAACTCCGTGAAATCTGCGGATGATCCCCAATCCTTCCGCGAACGTAACGCACTTCACCGCGAAGTCATCAACGTGCCCGGCATCCTTCGGGTCCGGATTGTTGAGTTTGAACCGGCTTGCTTCTCTCGTTCACGAAGCCCGATAAGATGCCGGGGGCACGTTACGGCATCGACAACAAACTTTCCGCGCCGGTAATTTCCCGCGCGTGCGCGAAGCAGTGGAACTCGATGTGGCCGTGATCGGCGGCGGAATTGCCGGCCTCTGGCTGCTCAATCGCCTGCGCGCGCTCGGCTTCGATGCTGCGCTCTTCGAGAAGAATTCCCTTGGCCAGGGCCAGACCATCGCATCGCAAGGAATCATTCACAGCGGCTTGAAGTACGCCTTCGACGGCGTGGACCGGCCGCAGACCGAAATGCTTTCCTCCATGCCGCGCATCTGGATGGATTGCATCGCGGGCCGCGGCGAAGTGGATTTGCGCGGCACCGAAGTGCTGGCCGAACATCAACTCATGTTCACGCAGGGCGGGATGCTCAACCGCATCGCCGGCGCTTTCGCAACAAAAGCCTTGCGCAGCGAAGTCGCCGCCGTGGAACGCAAAGAGTGGCCCGCGCTGTTTCAAGCGCGCGAGTTCAGCGGAAAAGTTTATCGGCTCCAAGAACCGGTGCTGGCAGCGAAGACGGTGCTCAGCGCTCTTCGGAATCAAGCCAGTGCTTCCGTCTATCACACCTCCGTTGCTGAACTTCGCCGCAGCGGTGAACTGGTGACTGAAATTGTTTTGGCAGACGGGCTCGCTGTTCGCCCCCGCGCTTGCATCGTGACCGCCGGCGAAGGCAACGAGTGGTTTGCGGAACATCTCGGGTTGGAAAAAAACAAAGTGACGCAACGCCGTCCGCTGCGGATGTTTCTCGCGCGCGGCCTGCCGCACAAAGTGTTCGCGCACTGCCTCGTCCCGGAGCCAAAGCCGCGCGTCACCATCACGACGCACGATCTCGCAGGCGACAACGTATGGTATCTCGGCGGCAACATCGCGGAAAAAGCCGTGGGCATAAATGACAACGACGCGCTGCGCTGGGCGCATTCCGAGATGACGGCTCTTTTCCCGTGGCTCGACTGGAAGAAAGTTCGCTGGGCAATTCACAACGTGGACCGCGCCGAACCCCACGCGAGCAAACTGCTACCCAGCGGCCCGACGTTGACGACTGTGGGCAATGCCGCGCTGGCCTGGCCCACGAAACTCGCGCTGGCGCCCGCGCTCACGCAGCAAGCATTGCGCTGGCTCGAACGACGCAAGGTGACGCCATCGCAGCGAACGACACAGTTGCCGTTGCCTCCGACCGAGCCGGCGCTTTACCCATGGGAGGAAGTTCGCGCATGGATTCAGTTATGAAATTGCCGCAACGCCCGCTCGGCTCGACCGGCCTGAGCGTCAGTGTGCTCGGACTCGGCACCGTGAAGTTCGGGCGCAATCAGAAAATCAAATATCCGACCTTCGAGTTGCCGAGCGACGAGGCCATTTGTCAACTGCTCGATGACGCGTGCAGCTACGGCATCAATCTCCTCGATACGTCGCCGGCCTACGGCATCGCGGAGGAGCGCATGGGCAAGCTGCTCGGCACGCGGCGGAATGAATTCGTGATCGTCACCAAGACCGGCGAGGAGTTTGCGAATGGGGAATCTACTTATGATTTTTCCGCCG
>DATHKK010000220.1:0-4348 GCA_035489355.1 Candidatus Limnocylindria bacterium | reverse complement strand
AACACATCGCGCGGACGAAGCGCCTTTGTTACGCGGGCGGCGTGGCGCTGAACGTGAAGGCCAACCAGCGGCTCATCGCGCAGTTGCCACCCGGCGGCGAACTGTTCGTCCAGCCGGCGGCGAGCGATGCGGGCACGGCGCTGGGCGCTGCGACCTACGCGGCGCACGAGTTGGGCGACAAAATTCAGCCGATGGAACATGCCTACCTTGGCCCCGAGTATTCGCTGGAAGAAATCGCGGCCGCGCTCAAGAAACGGCACGTGAAATTCGAGTTGTGCCAGTCGATCACTGATGTCGCGGCGGAATTGCTGGCGCGCGGCGAAGTGGTTTCGTGGTTTCAAGGGCGCATGGAATTTGGTCCGCGCTCGCTCGGCAACCGCAGCATCCTGGGCAATCCCGCCAGCCGCGGCACGGCCGACTTGATCAATGCGCAGATCAAATATCGCGAACGATGGCGGCCGTTCTGCCCTTCCATGCTCGACACCGTCGCGCCGGACATTTTGCAGACGAAACATCCGTCGCCTTACATGACATTCACGTTCGACGTGGCGGAACATTGGAAAGCGCGCATCCCTGAAGTGGTCCACGAAGACGGCACGGCCCGCCCGCAGATCGTCACAAGGAAGAGCAACCCGCGTTACTACGAGTTGCTGCAGAAATTCGAAGCACGAACCGGCCTTCCGGTCTTGCTGAACACCTCCTTGAACCGGCGCGGCGAGCCGATGGTCTGCTCGCCTGACGACGCGCTGGAGATGTTCTTTGGCAGCGATCTGCAAAACCTGGCCATCGGCGACTTTCTCATAAAAAAAGCGTGATCGGCCACTGGCTTATTGTCACCGCAACCAAACCTGCTAAGCTGCGCGCTCACTTGTGAAAAAAATATTGTTGGCCCTCGCTCTGGTTTCGCTCGCCGTCGATGAATTCTCGGCGCGCGCGCAGGAAGTAATTGACCCCAACCACACCGTCGTGCGTTTTCACGTGTCCACGGGTGGAACGAATTTCGGCAGCATCGACATCGAGCTGTTCGATCAGGAGAAGCCCGAAACGGTGCAGAACTTTTTGAGCTACGTTCACAGCGGCGTTTACTCGAACCTGATCGTGCATCGCCTCATCACAAACTTCGTTCTGCAAGCGGGTCACGTGCGAACGGACAGCCCTGCGAGTGAGGCCCCCTTCACTTCTTACATCCAGGGCGACAACTTTGGCCCGATTGCGAATGAGTACGGCGTGGGGCCGGAGTTGAGCAATGAGTACGGAACCATCGCGATGGCGCGCATTTCCGGCCAAGCCAATTCCGCCAGCGGCAACTGGTTTTTCAATCTCACCAACAATTCCTTTCTGGATTCGGTCGATGGCGGCTTCACGGTTTTTGGTCGGGTGGTCAACACGCTGGGCGAGCGCACCGGCACCAACTTGCTCAATTTCTTTAACACGGTTTCGACGACAAACGCTGCTCCCATGACGCCGTCCGATTATTTTAGCGACCTCCCGATTTCGTTTCCGCGTGAATCGGCACCTCATTACGCGGATTTGTACACGATCAACGCCGAAATCATCCAAGGCTCGCTTCACTCCGTGGTGCGCTTCGATATTTTCACGCAAGGCACGAACTTCGGCAGCATCGACATCGAATTGTTCGATCAGGAGAAGCCGGAGACGGTGCGCAACTTCCTCTCCTACGTTTATGGCGGGGGTTACTCGAATCTCGTTTTGCACCGGCTCGATCCGGGCTTCGTCATGCAAGGCGGTCGCGTGCAGGTGGACAATGCGGCGAGCGCCAGCCAGTTTAATAATTTCTTCAGCAAGAACTACGGGAACATCACGAACGAATACAGCGTCGGGCCTGAGTTGCACAACGAGTTCGGGACCATCGCCATGGCGCGCGTGGCCGGCGACACGAACTCGGCGGGAGCAGAATTCTTTTTCAATCTCACCAACAATGTCTCGCTCGACACGAACGATGGCGGCTTCACCGTCTTCGGACGCGTCATCAACTCAACCGGTGAGAATCGCGGGACGAACCTGCTCAACTTTTTCAACAACCTTCCCCTGGGCACGGGTGTGCGCGAAGCGATCACCGGCGATCCGCTCGAATTCTTTGGCGAGATACCCACGTCTGCTTTCCGCACTGAGTTGATCACCAATAACTCCCTCGTCGTCACCAGCACGATTCCGCCGCAGTACCGCGACCTGTTCGTGGTGCAAGCCAGCATCATCGAAGGCAACCGGACCGTGGACCGCGTCCGGCCCACCCTCACCGTCGATGATTTATTGTACATCCGAACGAGCAATTCCGTTCTCCGCATGTCGGGCACGGCCAGCGATAACATGGAAGTCGCGCGTGTGTACTACTCCAACTCTCCCGTGCAAATTCGGTCCGCCATTGGCAAAACGAGTTGGATCACGGACGTGAATCTGGTGCCCGGCACGAATGAGATCGCCGTTCGGGCGGTCGATTATTTTGGCAACGTTTCGACTTCAGTGACACGCAAGGTCTTCTACTCGGTCTTCAAGCCCATCTCGTTCGATCTGATTGGGAAAGGCAAGATCACGGGCATTACTAACGGCCAACTCTTCGAACTCACTACGGAATATCAGGCCACGGCCACGCCGGCGCGCGGCTATTATTTCAACGGTTGGCGCGGCGACGGTTATTCGGATGAACGGACGGTCACGTTCGTGATGGAAGAAGACCTCAATATTATTGCGCGCTTTTCCAAAACGTTTCTTGGCCTGGCCAAGGGGAAATACGAAGGCGTGTTCTCTCCGAACACGAACGGCACTCCCAATATGGCGGGTTTGATCTCGTTGAACCTTCAGGCCAACGGTTCGTTTTCCGGGCGTTTGAAGCCGCTGGGCGCGAACTATCTCATTCGCGGGAAAATGGACGGCACGGGGAACACCGTCATCACCGGGCCTTTGGGAACGAATCTTCTCCGCATGCAGGTGAGTTTGTACGTGGACGGCGCGGAGGGGATTTACGGTTACTATTCCAATGGCCACTTCTTTTCCGAATACACGCTTTGGCGCGTCCAAACCTTCGGCAGGACCAATCCCGCGCCCCAGGCCGGCCAATACACATTCAATCTTTTGCCACCGGCAGACACGAACAGCGGCGTGACGGATGGCTCGGGCTTCGGCACCGTGACGGTGGACGCGAAGGGCAAGATCACCGTCGCGGGCACCCTGGCAAACGGAGCGGCCTTCAAGCAAAAGACCGCATTGCTGGCCTATGGACGCTGGCCTTTTTATTACACGGCGAAGAAGGGCGATTCCGTGCTCGGCCTGGTCCAGTTCAACACCAACGACACTTTCAGCGCAGACGTGAAATGGTTCGGGACCAATTTCCCGGGCGGGATC
This sequence comes from Candidatus Limnocylindria bacterium, assembly GCA_035489355.1. Taxonomy (GTDB): domain Bacteria; phylum Verrucomicrobiota; class Verrucomicrobiia; order Limisphaerales; family SIBH01; genus JANNGC01. The sequence goes on along the minus strand of DATHKK010000220.1, from coordinate 988 downwards.
AATCAGAACCAGATCCTTCGCGGCTCTCCGTACATTCCTCCTTCGCAAGCACGCCTGTTCGATTGGACCAACGGGATAATTACGTTTGATGGTGCAGCGCTGGCCGGTTCCGTGACGTCGGATGTGGAACTGCACGAAGACGGTTCGTTCAGCGTGCCGTCGAATCCGAACAACATTCAGCTTAACGTGGCCGATGCGACGGGTCTGATCACGGGAAGTTTCACGCATTCGGGTTCCAACGCGCCGGTCGCAATCCGGGGCGCGGTGCTTCAAAGCAGCAACAGCGCCGCGGGTTATTTCCCCGGGTCCCCACACAAAGGCGGATTCACAATTCGACGCGCGCCTTAACAACGCGTTCAAAAATCCGCGGGCTGTTGCGGTGGTCTGATCACCGCGTAACCCTACTGCCTTCGGAATTCAGGCCGGTTTCTCCCGATGGGACATCCGACAATAGCCCAGCGTTTCAACGCTGGGCTATTTCTGTGTCCTTCCGGGGACCGCAGCGTTGAATTCTCGAAAGGCATTAACCCTCATCGCATCTGATTTTCCGGCCTGAGTTGCGCGGGCGCTCTCGCTGGCTACATTACGGCGTCTTCAAAAGGAGGAGACGTTCCATTCCGGAACTTAATCGTGATCTATGAACGACGTGGTGTGTACTCATGGCGGCGTGCAACGGTTCAGGAAATTTTTCACGGAACATGCGTGCATCCTGGTTCTTCTGTTGAGCGGTTTTATCTCCGGGTCCGTGGCTGGCGCTGGCCTCGGACCACGAACAGACACAGCCTTGCGGATGCCGAGGGACGCCATTCAATTCGATTACACGGTCGAGAACGCCTTTGGCGATCTCTCGTTTGCGCTGCCGATGGTCGTGGTGTCGCCGCCGGAAGGAAATCGCGTCTTCGTCGCCGAGCAGGGCGGCGCCATCAAGGTCATCCCCAATTTAGACCAACCGGTCGCTAGCGTGTTTCTCGACATCTCACCGCGCGTG
>DATHKK010000219.1:0-4697 GCA_035489355.1 Candidatus Limnocylindria bacterium | reverse complement strand
CAGCGGACTTCACGGCGGGCTGAAGTTTGGCGATGAGAAATTTCGTCAGCCCGGCGTACTGCGATTCCTTCGAGCCGGGATAATTCAGGTGTGATTCCATTCCCAGTGCGTCCCTCTTTTTCTTCAACGCCACACCGAAAGCGACGTGATGAATCTTCCAGTTCAACGCAGCCCTCGGCTCAGCAGGAATCGCGCCCTCGGGGCGCATGCCGTAGCTCATCCAGATGGGCGGGTCGTCGCGCGAGATCAAATGCAGAGCCGAGCCGTCCGCGATCAACGCCGGGAAATCTGCTTCGCTACAGCCCCAACGGCGATGCGCATGAATGTCATCCTTCACGCCTTCCGTCTTGGACCAGCCGGGAACATTCTTCGCCCACCAATCTGTATCCAACGTCGTCTGTCCCGCAGTCGTGGCGACACACATCAAGCGCGTGGATTCGCGCTCAATTGGATCGTCGCTCTGCGGATTCGCCATGTCATCGTGAAACGCCAGATACATGCTCGTGATGGCGCCCGCCGATCCGCCGAAGGCGCCCGCGCGCGACTTGTCGAGGTTCCACTCCGCTGACTTTGATCGCACGAACTGCAACGCGCGGCGGCAATCGCGCAGTGCCGCCGGCAGCCCCGCTTGCTGATAGTAACGATAGTTTACCGCCGCGACGGAAATTCCCGCATCGAGAAACTCGCGCACGGTTGTCCCCCTCAAGTCGTCCTTGCTCCCCATCGCGAAGCCGCCGCCATGAATGTAGATGACCAACGGCGCCGGCTTCGTGGAATTTGCTTTCCAGAAATCCAGCACGTTCCGCTCGTACGGGCCGTAACTGATGTTCTTGTGCGTCGGCTCCGGTTTCCCGGCCTCTTGCGCGTGGGCCAGCGTAACCAGAAGCAACGCTGCCAGAAGGACGAAGACTCGCAGGCTGCGGCCGGCGATCGCTCCGTGTCGGCTCGCGCTGATTGATTGCTGGTTCATAGCTGGAAGTTGAAAACAAAGTTAGAGAACACTGCCCAAAAGGAAACGCAATCTTTGAAGCCGCCGCGGATGTGGTCCGCCGATCAATTGATGCGCCCGACCTTTCGCAACCTGACCGACTCCTGCGAAAGCTGGACCTGTCGTAACTCACCCGGCAATCGGGTTCTTCCATTTGAGTCCGCGAAAGCGCGAGAAGTCGGCGTCGGTCGAGTGCAGTACGCAGTTGTGCTCCACGGCGAGAGCTGCGAGATGGGCGTCGGAAACCAGATTTCCCACCGCATTCCCGCTGCGCAGCATTTGTTGAAAAAGGATCCAGTGCTGATCGGTCGGTTGAATGACGCGCACACACGACTGATCAAACCAACTCTGTACGCGCTCGGTGGCTTCCTTAAGAGTAAGCGGGCGCTGGTGCAGGCGGGCATTGGTGCCGATGCGGATAAAGGCGTCGATCACCGGCCAGCACAAACCTACCGGATCGGAACCGCTGAGTTGATCATCCCACCAGGAGCGGGCCGCGGCGTGGTGTTCGGACAAGCTATCTTCGGCGTAGAGAAGGAGATTTGCATCGACAAGGATCATTGATGGTCTTCCCCCTCGGCGGCAGCGATCAGTTCTGAAATGTTATCGTAGCTGAAGCCCCGGCGCAGTCCCATTGGTCGCGCCTTTGTGCGGTAAGGTTTCGCGGCCGGCGGCGCAAGAATCTCGTCCAGGCCCACACGCAGAGCGGCATTGATCACTTCCTTGAACGGTTTGCGCAGTTTGGCCGCGCCTTTTTTTGCTTTGGCTGCGATGTCGGGATCAAGCGTCAACGTGGTTCTCATAGAGGCATCATGACGCTTGTAGTGGAGAAGTCAACGCACTGTTGCAACCGCGAAGCCGTCCTGCCACTCGAAGTCGGCCTAATCGCGACCGCGTTCCTTTAGCCAGAAGTTGGAAACGCGTTTCAATTTCTAAACCCATTTGGCCTGTGTCCGAAGCGGGCGAGCAGATGGATGTGGTGTTCCAAGCCGCCGACGAGGAGCGGCGGGCAATCGAGTTGTTTGAAGACGCTGCCCCAGTTCGCGCCTCGCAACCTTCGGCTTTGGGGCGCAGCCGCGACGGGCTAAACTGATTCTTTACATGCAACCATATGGTTGCATATTGTTCACGTGTCATGGATGAAGTGTTCAAAGCGCTGGCCGATCCGAGTCGCCGAAAACTGCTCGACGAATTGTTCAAGAGCAACGGGCAGACGTTGGGTGAACTGTGCGAACACCTCGACATGACGCGGCAGGCGGTGACCAAACATCTCCTGTTGCTGGAGGAGGCGAATCTGGTCGCCGTCGTCTGGCGCGGGCGCGAGAAGCTGCATTACCTCAATCCAGTGCCGTTGCACGAGATCTCCGAGCGCTGGATTGGCAAATACGAACGCCATCGCCTTCAAGCCTTGAGCGATTTGAAAAAGGGTCTCGAAGAAAACAAAAACAAGAAGGAGTAACGATATGCAAAAACGGCTACAACCAAAGCAGGTTTACACGACGTTCATTCGCACCACGCCGAAAAAATTGTGGGAGGCGATCACGAAACCAGAATTCACGCGCCAATATTGGGCTGGCGTCGAAAACGTCTCCGACTGGAAGAAAGGTTCGAAATGGGAGCACATCGGCGGGGACAAACAGCGTGAAGTTTGGATCACGGGCAAAGTTTTGGAATGCAAGCCGCCCAAACGCCTGGTGCTGAGCTGGGCCGACCCGGACGCTCTCGCCGACAAATCACGCGTCACTTTTGAAATCGAGGCCATTGAAGACATGGTGTGCCTGACGGTAACGCACGGGAACTTCAAGGCTGGTTCGACCATGGCAGGCAAAGTTTCCTGGGGCTGGCCGCGTGTGCTCTCCAGCATGAAATCGTTCCTCGAAACCGGCAAGGGACTCAACATACGCAAATAAGTATGACCGCAATTACCACACCCTTCTCTGGCGGATGCGCTTGCGGCGCGATCCGCTACGAATCCACGGCAGCACCGGTGATGATGCTTCACTGTCACTGTCGGGACTGCCAGCAATCCAGCGGAGGTCCGTTTTCGTCTTTCGTGATCGTGCCGGCGGAAGCCTTCAAGCTCTTGCAAGGCTCACCACGCTTCCATGCCTCGCTCAGTGAGGCGGGCGGCCATACCCGGCGGGGATTTTGCCCTGACTGCGGCGCACCGGTTGTGGTCAAGCCCGACGCGGTCCCTCAATTTGTCGCGATCAGAACTGCGAGCCTGGATGATTCAAACTGGTTCAACCCGCAAGTAGATGTGTGGACCTCAGACGCGCACCCGTGGGATCAAATGAATCCCGCGCTGCCAAAGTTTGAAAAGTATCCGCCGTCTGGAGGCTAGGCAGACTCGGACGACCCTTAACAAGGCAGCCATGCGGCGGTGCAGCGAGCCCTCGTATGCTGGCTGCACCGCCACTTTTGTCCGCGCGTGATGGACGGGCGGAAATTGTGGCCGTCGGCAAAGACCCGTAACCACGTTGGGGTTGTGATTCTTGTCGCGAGTGGTGACGAAGAGAATTCCTGCTATCGTTCGGGACGAGGAAGTTTTATGAGCAACACGAAAGCAAAGAACACCATCTGCCTTTGGTTCAACAAGGATGCGCAGGATGCGGCGCGCTTTTACGCGGCCAATTTTCCAAACAGTGAAGTCACCGCAGTTCACAAAGCCCCTGGCGACTTTCCGGGCGGCAAGGAGGGCGAAATCCTCACAGTGGAGTTCACCGTCTTCGGCATGCCGTGCCTGGGTCTCAACGGCGGTCCTGAGTTTCCGCAGACCGAAGCCTTCTCCTTCCAAATCGCGACTGACACACAGGAGGAAACGGATCGCTACTGGAATGCCATCGTCAGCAACGGCGGCCAGGAAAGCGCATGCGGCTGGTGCAAAGACCGCTGGGGCATCTCCTGGCAAATCACGCCGCGGGTGTTGACGGACGCGATGGCGGCCGGCGGCCCTGAAGCCAAACGCGCCTTCAAAGCAATGATGGAAATGGGCAAGATCGACATCGCCAAAATCGAGGCCGCACGCCGCCCCTGATGGGAACGACGGCGTCTTCGCCTTCACGCTTTCATCCATCTTGATGAGCGGCGGCCAGGGCGTTTGAAACCTTCGCCGAGTAGTTTTTTCGTCGCGTCGAGACCGAGCTTGCTGCCGATGGCGATTTCGCTCGTGGCGTGGTCGAGCACGTCGGCCGGATCGAGATTATCCACTTTCCTGCGTTGCCAGAGCTGCGCGTTTGTGTAGGCTCACAATCCTAGAACCAACATTGGCCTTTGCGGCCTTCCGGCCTGACGCGTGGCGCCATCCAGGAGACGCACTCTCCAGTGTGCAACCGAGGAACGCTGATGAAACGTCATGGCCTGATGCTCGGATGGCGGAGATTCGATCCAGTTGCACGACGTTTAGACAGCTCGGGCAGAATGGCTTCGATGAAACTTCAACACGTCATCCTATGAAAATTCAGCACTTGATGGCCCTCGTGGTTTTGAGCCTCGCGACCGTCCCCGGTGCCCAGGCGGCGGTTCTGGCCGGTCCCATTACCAACGCCGCCAACGCACACACTTATTATCTATTGAGCTCCAACACTTGGACGGTTTCCGAAGCCGAGGCCGTCGGGCTCGGCGGCCACCTGGTCACGATCAATGATGCCGCCGAGAACCAGTGGGTCCTGAATACTTTCTTCCCCTTGACTGGAGTTCCTTACGCCTC
>DATHKK010000218.1:0-2570 GCA_035489355.1 Candidatus Limnocylindria bacterium | reverse complement strand
CCGCTCCTTGTCGCTGCGGAACAGTTCGCCAAAAAACTGGAGCAAGGCGCGGCGCCTGCGGACTTGTCCAAGTATCTGCGCGATCATTTGTCGGAAGATACGCGAAAGCTACTGGCTGCCGGCGGCGCCAATCTCGCCGAGCCACTGGCGGAAGATCTGAACCGCATCATGGATGATGAATGGAAAGCGAACCTGCAATTGCCGGGCCTGCGCTCCGAACTGACCACCGTGCAACAGCAACTGGCTGACTCCACGACGCCGGAAAAGGAAAGGAAGAAGCTGACCGAACGACAAAGTGAACTCGCCAAGCGCGTTGAGTATTACTCCGGCCTCGTGCCCTTCTTCACGCCCGCCCGTTTCACCAATGTGGCGCTCTCGGATCACATTCAGAAATTCCTGAAGGAGAACCCGGCCGGTCCTACGCGCATTCGCTTGAGCCGCCTGCTGCTGGAAGCGGCCTATCCTGAAATCACGCGCAGCCTCGGCGGCGTTTATCCCGACACCGAGATTTACACGCCGACGAATGAGGATTCGCAGCGCTGCTTCCAGGAATACATGGCCGACGCGCAGGAGCGCATGAAGAGGAACCAGCTTCGCCCCGGCGAAGACGTGCGCATCGTGGACAATCGCGTGCAGGTCTCCGGCCAGGTGGCGGTCATGGCGATCAATGCGTTGCTCGCAAAAGTCATCTTCGATCAAAATCCGAACAACGACTTCTTCGTCGAGGAAAGTTTCCCGCTGGAATGGATGTATCCGCACCTGACGCCGTTCGGCATCATCATGAAAATCAACCGCCAGCAGTTGCCTGAACTGTCGGAGGACATCGTGAAGAAGGACCACGAGTTCTGGAGTGATTATTCGGATCGGTTGATCGGCAATTGGATCACTTACGACACGCCGATTTCAAACATCACGCAGTTCGCCGAGCGCGTGTATGTAAACAAGAATTACGAGGGCTTCAAAGGTGACCCGCGTTTCGTCCGCGATGAGGATGGCCAGAAGGCGTTCTCGAAATTGCGTAGCTCGATCGCCGGCGTGTATGCCTGGCGCATCGCAAACCAAACGGCAGGCCCGGTCGCGCAGATCGAAGCGCGTATGCAAGCCCAGCCGAACACGCAGCTTTCACCGCAGGAAAGGCACGCGCTGGATGTTCACAATCGCATGTTCCGCGAGGCAGAATTCGCGTTCAAGCAAGCCTACGCCTTCTGCCCCTACAGCCCTGAAGCGCTCTATCGCTACGTGCAATTGCTCGCCGGCGCAAGGCGCTTCGATGACGCCATCCTGCTGGCGCAAACTTCGCGCAAGCTCGATCCGGCCAATGGAAACTTGGACAACCTCGTCAAAGAACTGCAACGGATGAAAGTCCAAGCGGGGCCGGCGGCGGCAGCCTTTACGCCAGACGCGAATTTGCCCCGAGTGGAAGCGGCTTATCGCGCCAATCCCGCCAACTTCTCGAACGCCGTGGTGCTCGCGCAAATGTATGCGTCGATGGGCCGCACGACCGAAGTGCTCCGCATCGCCGATGACGTGATCGCGAACCCGCAGGCCGACGCGACGATGGTCAACTTCGCGGCGCAGGTTTACGAGCAGTTGAAGAACTTGCCGAAGTTGGAGAAGGCGTTGCAGCGTTGGACACAAGTGACGCCGACACCGGAAGCGTGGCTCGATTATGCGGCCGCGCAGGCCGTGCAGAGCAAGAAGTCCGAGGCGATCGCTTCTCTGCGGCAGGCGCTCGCCATGAGCAACGCGCGGCTGAAGACGAATGACAAAGCCGAGAATCTCGCCAAGAGCGTTCCCGCTGATGGACGGTTCGCTTCGCTCAAAGACTCGCCGGAATTTCAGCAACTGCTCGCCACGAATAAGTGATCCGAGCAGGACAGCCGCGCGATCGGTTTGTACCTTGATGTTCTCTCGAAAGGGACATTGTGAAAATAGCCCAGCGTTTTAACGTTGGGCACGGCGGTTCAAAGACATTGAGTCCCGGAGAGACGAAAGGAAAATTGAGGTTGGGAACTGGACTTCTGCCGTCCCTCCGGGACTTGTCTCCCTTCTCGTCTCAACCCAGCGTCAAAATGCTGGGCTATGGTCGGCTGTTCCTCGAGACAAACTTCGATCGAATTCTCGAAAGGCATTCACTCTAAACCCTTCCGCGGGGTTGCTACCGTCCCCTCGTTTGTTTAGGTTCCCCCGGCCTTGAGGCCAATCAGATGAGTGATAAGGAAATAATCGAAAACGAAACGCCGCCCGCGGCTGATTCTTCCACCGCGCCCGAACCGCTTTCCGAGCAGCAGGTGGCGGAGTTGAAGGAGCAGGCAGGCAAAGCCGCGCAGTATTACGAACAGTTGCTGCGCACGACGGCGGACCTGGACAATTACAAAAAGCGCGCGGCGCGAGAACGGCAGGACGCGATCAAGTACGCCAACGAGTCGTTGCTCGAAAAGATCGTTCCGGTGCTGGACAACTTTGAAGCCGCGCTGGCTGCGGCCAACGCGCCGAACACCTCCGTGCAATCCATGCAGGCCGGCATTGGGATGATTCAGCAGCAGCTCAGGTCCGCCGTGAGCGACGCG
>DATHKK010000217.1:0-3625 GCA_035489355.1 Candidatus Limnocylindria bacterium | reverse complement strand
AGCGATGTGTTCCGCGGCCCGAAAATGGCATTCGAATTCTCGCCCATCGTGAAGATGGCGCGGCCACTTTGTAGGAAACTCAAATACTGAGCCGAGACCGGCGCCGTGATGGCGTCAAAGTATCGGAGATCCCAAACCTGATCGAATCCCGACAAGTCGCCGGGCACGGCCGTAAAGATCGTGGAGGTGTTGCCCGCCGCAGTTTCGAGCGAACTGAGATGGTTGGCAATTTCCAAGCCGGTACTTTCGTTTTGTCGAATGATGGCCACGCTGCTGAGGGCTTCGGCGTTGGGTGCCGCGAAGATCATAGCAACGCTGAGGATACCTACGGCGAGAATGGTACGGCCGGTTGATGTGAACTGGATGGACTTATTCACTTTTTGGTTCGGGTGGGTTGCGGCGGGAGATCCCACCAAGTTGAAGGGTAATGGCGACTTGGCTCGAATGTTCATTTTAGAAAACTGCCATACCCTGTAAACAAATGATGCATTCATTCGCTTTACAGCCGATGTGATGCCAAGCCGTGCGGGATAAACATACCAGCCCATAAACTCGATATTTTCGTCAGGGGTTTTTTCTGCGCTGATTCGCGTGCCAAATTGCTCGATGGAGAAAGTGTAAGGTTTTCCAACCTTGTGCAGGCGGGCCACCTACTGGCGGGTTTTCTTTTAGCAACACCGGCGCTTGTGAGCAGGTAAATCCTATGAACATTGCGGGCAACACGCGGCCTCCAAATTTGCGTCGCAAGAGGCATCGGAATGAAAAACAACATTCTGCCGCGGAGTGCGTTCACGCTGATCGAACTGTTGGTGGTGATCGCCATCATCGCTATCCTGACGGCGCTGTTGTTGCCAGCGTTGGCAAAGGCCAAGGCGAGAGCACAACGCATCGCGTGCCTGAACAACCAAAAGCAGATCGGTCTTTCCCTCATCATGTCGGCTGGCGACCACGGCGAGAGGTTTCCCTCGATCGTGGATGCCGCAGAGGGCGGGAGCAAGGGGCGGTTAGAAACCTGGGAGCACTTCATCACCATGACCAACGAACTCGTCACGCCGAGAATCCTTCACTGCCCGAGTGACCCCGCGAAGCAAATCGCGAGCGATTTCTCCAGTTCAGCGACCGGGCTGCGAACATTGAAGAATGCAGCCATCAGTTATGCGGTCGGAACGGGTGCCGTGCCGGAGAGACCTGCTGCGCATCTTGCCGGTGATCGCAATCTGCTCGGTCGAGATGGACAGGGCTGCGGCCCATCGGCGATTTTCGGATTCATCACTCAGCTCAGAGTTGGCGACAATCCGCGCTGGGACAACACGATGCACGTCAACGCGGGCAATATGGTTTTGGCGGACGGCAGCGCCCAACAATTCACCCAAACTGGACTCGCCCAGCAGATGAGGAGCACCGATGGCGATCCGAACTGTTCGTTGAAACCAAACTGATTCAATGTTTCGAGCCATGCAGCAAACACCGCGTTTGGTGATGACAACGTTTAACGATTTTTTTACGAGCGTCTGACAACTCTGCAATCACAGTGGCTAGGCTGACCCCATGAATTTCATTTCCCGGACTATCGGATGTTCAGTCGCGTTGTTGTTGTTCGGCTGTGTGCATCGCGGCGCGATAGCGGGCGCGCGGGATGGGGTCGCGGCGGAATTTGTGGGCAGCACGCCGGGCGGAACACGGGTGCAGGAATTTCTCGGCGGGCTGGCCAGCACTGCGCTGTGCCATTCCGTGACTTGGCAGGTCACTCTGTTCACCAATCAGCCTACGGGGCGTCCGTCAACGTTCAGCTTGACCGCTCTCTACCATGTTCCCATGCGCAGCAATCCGAACCGATCCGAAGACGGCCCCAAAGTGGCGTGGCGCGGAACATGGGAAATCCTGCCCAACGTGAAGTCCGGGCCGGGCCAAGTGATTTACCGTCTTACCGCGGGGGAATCGAAACGCTCACTCTCGTTTGTGAAGGTGAGTGATGGCCTGCTGCATTTGTTGAATCCCGATGGCAGCCTGGCGGTAGGCAACGGCGGGGAGAGCTTCACGCTGAATCGTGCCGACCAAGCCGAGAAGCCCGGCGACACGGGGCTGGCGATGAATGCGCCGTCGATCTCTTACAAAATATCACCGCTCGCGACTGGGCCGACCGTCTTCGGCGTGTTCGAGGGGCGCACTCCTTGTCTGGGCATTTCGCGCGAGTTGAACATTTCGCGCAGCGAAGCCTGCATCAAAGCCAAGTGGCGCGTGACGTTGTATCAGAATCCCGAAACGCTGGCGCCCACCACGTACAAAGTGGAAGGCAGTCTCTTTCGGGACGGCGTGCGGGAAGGAACGTGGAGCATGACATCAGGCGCAGCCACCGATACGAGCGCGATAGTTTATCAATTGAACGCCACGCCCACGCAGCCGGCCCTACTGTTGTTCAAAGCGGACCACAAGATTCTTTTCTTCCTCAAGCAAAACCGTCAGTTACTCATCGGACACGCGGATTTCAGCTACACGCTCAATCGTGTGGCAGCGAAATAGCAGTAGCTGGTTTATGGCCTCGTATCAGCGGAGAGGCAGATTAGGATGAACGCGACCAGTCCCTGCTCCGACCGTTCACTTCTGCGTTCTAGTGCGGCACGTTGACTCGGGCCTAAATCACCGTTTCCGTGCGGTTCGAGGGCTCTCAACGCGTGCCAGGAAAATACTGTATGAGTTTTTGAACGCCGAAGAAATGCGCTTGCGAGAAGGAGAAGGGAAACCTGTTCGAAGAATGAAGGATGCGAAAAAATCCAAAAATAGAAAACGAGTTCCGTTCGAATAACCTGTTCGTGTGGTCGCGTGAGCGACGAGGGAGGTTTGGCGGAGCTGACGTGAGGAAGCGACGGGCGTGAGCCGCCGTGAGGCCCAAACCGACCGATGTCGGGGGTGGCTCAAGTCCCCTAATGCGCACCAAAGGCGCTTGAAAACCGGGTTAAAGCCGATCGACAAGGTTCCCCCTTGTGGGGAAGGGTGTAGGGATACCCTTACGGATTACTTTTGCCTGTCGAAAACGAGCTAAAATGGGTTCGCGCATGCTCAAGGATGGGGCGCCAATTTCGACGGGCCGTTGAGTTTGGGTTATCGGTGAAGCGGGAAACCGCGAGCGCGTTCAAACCGCGCACCATCGGGCAACCGATGGATTCCCGACTCGCCCTTTGTCCGTCGTTCCTTTTTTTTGGATGGGCCGCTGTGCTTCGGTTATCGAACTGGGTAACTCAACTGCGTTAGAGCAACTCGCGAAAAGCGAGAAGATGCGGGTTCGACTCCCGTCCAGAAACATCGAGGTCGTCTCTTGTCCATCCTTCACCATTTCGACGGGTCGCAGGATTGGGTTATCGTTCATCACGACGTGGTCGCCGGTTCGAATCCGGCCTCCGGAACCAAATGCCGGAGTAGCGCACGCATTACCAGTTCGTCTCTTATCCGTCGTATTCAGTAAATGCCGCGCGCTCCCGATAGGCCTTTCGTCAGCAATGAGTCCCATTACACATTTCCTGGTCGGCTGGACGGTCGCCAATTCGGCGCCTTCCCTCAATAAACAGGAGCGCGCATTCGTGACGTGGGCCAGTGTCGTGCCGGATATTGATGGATTGGGAATTATTGC
>DATHKK010000216.1:0-3857 GCA_035489355.1 Candidatus Limnocylindria bacterium | reverse complement strand
ATCGTGTAGAAGAATCCTATGAAGAGCACGAACACGACAGCGATCTTGCGGAACACCGGCGAATCGAAGCGACCTTCGGCAAAATCTGGAATCGTGTAAGCGCCAAACCTTCGCAGCGGTCCCGCGATGAACAGCAGCAGGAACAAATATCCGCACGCGTAACAGACCGGATACCACAGCGCGTCGTAGCCGCTGCTCATCACCATGCCCGCGATGCCCATGAAGCTGGCGGCGGAAAGATATTCGCCCGAGATGGCGCTGGCATTCATGCCCACTCCCACCGAGCGCCCCGCGACGAAGAAATCGGACGCTGTCTTGGATTTCTTCGCGGAGCGAAAGCCCATCCAAATCGTGGCGAGCACGGTGACGGCGCTGAAGGCGAGGATGTAGAGGTCGATGTTCATGATAACCGCAGAGACGCAGAGACGCAGAGTTTCAGAAGCGAAGGAAAAATAAGTTTCATCTCTGCGCCTCTGCGTCTCTGCGGTTTACCTCATCCACTTCTGATTCTTCCAGTTTGATCGAACGACGGATGAACACATAAGAAATGATCCAGACGAACGGGAAGAACAGCACGCCGAGAACTAGCCAGGTGAGCGTGAAGCCAAATACCCGTGTGGCCATCAAATCGGGCAAAAAGTAGTTCGCGAGCGGGAGTCCGAGCAACGCGATCAGGAAAGTCAGGGCGCAGGCGATGGACAACTTGAGTTGCCGCGCCATCAGCGAGTGCAGAAATGATTCGCTGTGAATGTCCGGTTTGTCTGGTTCCGGGTGACGCATCTGCGTTGTGTAGCAGAGCCGATGTTCACGGGGCAATCACGGACACGCGGAGTGAGATTGGAAGTGCGGGACGCTCCTCCGGCTTCCCTCTCCCCTCAACGGGGAGAGGGATTGAGGGTGAGGGGTGGTGCGAACCAGAACTTCCGGAAACTTCCGAAGTCTTTCCCGTTCCCACCCCTCACCTCGGCCCTCTCCCCGTTGAGGGGAGAGGGAGGGCACGCGCGGCCTGCATTGGCTGTCCCGTTCGCCGTCCTTGCGGAATCGAAGCGTCTAGCGCCCCAACACTTCCCGCAATGCCGCGAGGCAGCGCGAGTTCTCGGGACCCGTCCCGATGGAAATGCGAATCCACTCCGGCAATTGATAGCCCGCCATCGGCCGCACGATGACGCCGCGCTTCTGCAATTCTCCAAACACGCGCTGCCCGTCGCCGACTTTGACGAGAATGAAATTTGTCACGGACGGCACGAATTCCAATCCGAGTTCGCGGAACGCGGTTTCGTAGAACTTCAATCCAGTCGCGTTGTTAGTGCGCGTGCGCGTGATGTGCTCGTCGTCGTCGAGCGCAGCCAGCGCGGCTGCCTGCGCAAGCAGGTTGGTGTTGAACGGCTGACGGATCTTTTCCAGCGCAGCGACCAATTCAGGATGTCCGACGCCATAACCGATGCGCAATCCCGCGAGTCCGTAAATTTTCGAGAACGTCCGCATCAGGATGAGATTCGGGAACTCACCGCGGCGAATCAGCGACAGCAAATCCGGCGCGTTGTCCAGAAACTCGATGTAAGCCTCATCCATGACGAGCAGCATCTCACGCGGCAGGCCATGAATGAGATGCAGGAGATCCGCTTCGGAAACTTGCGTGCCCGTCGGATTGTTGGGATTCGCCACGAACATGATTTTCGTGCGCGTTGTTACGGCCTGAAGCATCGCAGGCAAATCGTGTCCGAACTTCTTCGCCGGCACGCTGACGAGTTTCGCGCCGAACAGTTGCGTGACGATGGGATAGACAGCGAAGCAATACTGCGACACGACGACTTCCGAATTTGCGTCGAGCAACGCGTGCGCGACGAACTCGATGATGTCATTCGACCCGTTGCCGAGGATTATATTCGCCGGCTCGACGGCCAGTTTCTCCGCGAGCTTGCGCTTGAGATAAAAGCCGTTCCCGTCGGGATAAAGATGCATCTGCTTCAACGCGCCCTCCATCGCCGCAAGCGCAAGCGGTGACGGGCCGAATGGATTTTCATTCGACGCGAGCTTGATGATCTCCGCGGCAGGCAAACCTAGCTCTCGCGCCACTTCTTCGATGGGCCGGCCGGGCTGATAAACGGGAAGGTTCTTCAGCGATGGATTCAGCGGCAGCGACATAAACTCAAAGCGCCGCGAGAATCTTTTTCACGTCCACGTGTTCGGCGATCATGTCGCGAATCAAAGTGATCTTCTCCGCGTCATCGGGCCGCGTTTTCACCGTCATGTCATGGACCTTCGAGGCGACTTCGTAGCTGTCCTGGCGCGCGAGTAACACGGGAAAGGGCATTTCGCGGATCAGCTTCATGACATGTTCGCCGGGACGAAGATTGCCGGTCAGCACAATGCCCGCGAGCCCGGAGTAATCCGAGCTGCACATCTCCGCCGCGGCGGCGAGCAGGATGTCTTCGCGATCCCCGGGAATGATCACCAGCACGCCGCGTTTGAAAAATTGCGTGGCGTTCTGGACGCTCATCGCGCCGATGACGATGTCCTCGACGAGGTTGGTCATCTGCGCCGACTTGTTGACTGTTTCAGCGTCCAGTTCCTCGCAAATTAACTGCAACGTCGGCCGCGAAAGAATCGGCTGGTGTGGAATGACGCCGAGCAGTTCAAGCCCCTTGCGCTTCAATCCACTGCGCAGGAACTGCATCACGTAATCGACTTTGTCGGGCAACACCTTGTTGGCGATCACACCGATCACTTCCACGCCCTCCTTGTCGAAGAGAGCCTGGTTCAGCGCCACTTCATCGATGGGTTTGCCGATGCCGCCGCGTGTCACGATGATCACTTTGGCGCCGAGCAGTTTCGCGACTTGGGCATTGGAAAGATCAAACACGGAGCCAACGCCTGCGTGGCCCGAGCCTTCGCAGAGCACGAAATCTTTTTCCCACGCGACGCGATCGAAAGCTTTTTGAATCTTACGCACCAGTGCGTCGTAGTTCGCGTTCGCCAAATATTTGCGCGTGAAGTCCGGCTCCACGGCAATGGGGCTCATGTCCACCAGCGGGCAGTTGAGCTGATAAACGCTGTCCATCAACACCGTGTCTTCATCGATCTTGTGTTCGGCAATCTCCACGAAACGCTGCCCGACCGGCTTGATGTAACCGACGCGAGGATAAAAACGCTGCAAGGCCGCGAGCAGTCCGAGCGAGGTCGTGGTCTTACCGTCGTTCTGCCGCGTGGCCGCAATGAAAACGCGAGGTGTGGTTTCGTTCATGGCCCGCGCAGTCCGGAAGTTTCGCCCGGCAAACGCTTTCCGGCCTGTGGATAAAGCTGGTCGTAGGAAATCGATTGTGCGCCGACGATAGCCGCGACGCCGAGAATGTCGTGCGTGGTGGAGCCGCGTGACACGTCCGCCGCGGGGCGATCCAGTCCGAGCAGAATCTGCCCGTAGGCGTGTGCACGCCCAATGTGCTGTACGAGTTTGCTGGCGATGTTGCCGGAGTTCAGATCAGGGAAGATCAAAACGTTGGCGCGGCCGGCGACTTTGCTATCGGGAAGTTTGCGTGCGGCAATGTCCGGAATCAGAGCCGCGTCTACTTGAAGTTCGCCGTCGAATTCCGCCTGTAAATTTTTCTGGTGCGCCTTTTGTTTCGCCAGCGCCGTGGCGGCCTGCACTCGCCCGATGCTCGGATGAGTCGCGCTTCCCTTGGTTGAGTAAGAGAGCAGTGCCACGCGCGGTTTGGTGCCGAGGAGATGCCGCGCGAGTTGCGCCGTCGTCACTGCGATGTCCGCGAGTTGCTCCACGTCTGGCTCGGGGATCACGCCGCAATCCGCGAGGAACATTACGCCTTGCTCGCCGAAGCGCGTATCTTCCACTTCCATGATCA
>DATHKK010000215.1:0-3355 GCA_035489355.1 Candidatus Limnocylindria bacterium | reverse complement strand
ATTCCGGGTGGAGGCGCACCGCGCGCTCGAGCGCTTCGCGCGCCTTCTTTTTGCTGCCGATGCTGGTCGGCCAGCCGGGAGCATCTCGATAGAGCATCCCGAGCGAACGATCCGGGCCGGCGTAATCCACATGCTCGTCGAGCGAGCGGGCGCGGAGAAATTCATCTTCCATTTCGCGCACGAGTTTCAACGCGCCCAGAGTCTTGGTTCGCGCCAATTGTCCCAGGTTCATGCCCAGCCAGTAGTGAGCGGCGGCGTTGGTGGGAGACAATTCGATGACGTGTCGCGCGGCTTCGATGCCGCGCTGGGCAATCTCCTCACGTGGATCATCGTTGCGGGCGAACTCCGCCCAATCAAAAGCCGCGCGGGCCAACTGAATGAGCGAGACGACGTTCGTCGGTTGCCGACGAACCGATGTTTGCGCTTCGGTGAAAGCACGTTCCGAGCGCGCGGCGAATGAGTTGGTTTCCGCGCGCACAGAGCAAAACGCAAAAATGAACGAGCAACAAAGTGCAGCCTGCGCTGTTGAACGAAGCATGAACCAAAACCTCCGGGAATTCTTTGTTGCGAACGCCATGACCACTTCTATAGTGCTGCGGGTGAAATGGAATTGGAAATGGTTTCAGGCGACGGCGCTGGTGGCATTGCTCGCATTGAGCGCGGGCTGCAGCGGTATCCATGCCTCGAAAAGCGTTTCCCCTGCGACTTTCCTCCTTCCCGGCCTCATCAAGAATGACGTGCCGGCTGCGCAGGATTCCTGGCCGGCGACTCCGCCGGGTGAACTGCTCGCGCAGAATTAAAAATATGAGGTTCCCATTGGCGCTGACCGCGAAAATCGCGGGGCACATCATTAAACACAAGACGCGGCGGACGCCGAAGTTCGCCATGGTGTTGCAACTCGAACCGCTGCACACGTGCAACCTGACATGCACCGGCTGCGGACGTATTCGCGAATATTCCACATCGCTGAAAGACATGGTGCCGTTGGAGCAATGCCTCGCTGCGGCGGTGGAATGCGATGCGCCGATGGTTTCCATCTGTGGCGGCGAACCGTTGATTTATCCGAAGATTGAAGAATTGATTGCCGGCCTGCGCGAACAGGGGCGAGTCATTTACGTTTGCACCAACGCCGTGTTCATGCGCAAAAAAATGCGCGAGTACATGGCAGCGCATTGGTCGCCGGAGATGGATGAGAAGCTCAAGGACCTCGAAGCAAAGCAACTCGTCGCGCCCAAGGAAGCCGAAGCGATTCGCAACGCCGATGAAAAGGCGCGCACGAAGCTCACCATCAAGCCCAGCAAGTGGATGTATTGGAACGTCCACGTCGATGGCTTGGAATACACGCACGATTTGATCGTCGAGCGCGAAGGCGTGTTCCGCGAATGCGTGCAAGCGATGCGTATGGCAAAGGTCCTTGGTTATCAGGTCGCGACGAACACCACGGTTTACAAGGAGACGGACGTTCAGGAAATCGAGGAGATGTTCAAGTATCTCAGTTCGCTCGAAGTAGACGGGCACACGATTTCTCCGGGCTACGATTACGATGCGGCGAAGAAGGACATGGTCAAGCGCCTCGGCCGCGACCCGAAGGAATTCTTCCTTACGCGTGACATGACGCGGCAGAAGTTCGCGAAGATCCAGGAGTGGGGAAAACACTTCACCATTTTCGGCACGCCGGTTTACCAGGAATTTCTCGCGGGCAAACGAGAGCTGACTTGCACGGCGTGGGCGATTCCGACGTTCAACGTGCGCGGCTGGAAAGCGCCGTGTTACCTCATGACCGACGGTCACTATCCGAGCTACGCCGAGATGCTGGAGAAAGTGCAGTGGGAAAAATACGGCGTGGTCAACGGTGTCGCGCGCGACTCGCGTTGCGAACATTGCATGGTCCATTGCGGCTACGATCCCAGCGGCGCGCTCGGCACGAATTATCAGCGTGGTGACAACTGGAAGAATTTCAAATACAACTTCGGCGCGAAGCCCAAGCCAGTTGCGTGGAGCGCGGAGTTGGAAAAGACGGCGTTCAACGGAGTGAGCATCGGCAAGGGCCATCTCGCGGAAGCGAAGGCGGCGGTAAACAAAGAATTTTCCGGGGCGAAGTCGGCGTTTGCGCGCGGCGGGAACAGCCTAGATGAGCAACCGGTCGCGACGAATAATGGTTCATCCAACGACGCACAGCCGTCGGCTTGATTTGCAGTGACCGAACGGGGCCTCTTCAAAGATGGGTGAGAGGCAAGATGGAGCACAGGTTCGACTCAAACGTGAGCTATGGGAACGCGACACTTAGTTCTGATAGCGTTTTTATTGGGAGGCGCCGCAGCCGTGGCGCTCGCCCAATCATCGACTTCGCCGTTCGCCCCATCGGGCGCGCCGGAGCAGGCGTTGATTCTTAGGACCGCGTTGTCCAATGCGCCCGGCGCTTTTCATCGCGGGTTGGTGCTGAGCAATCGCACCGTGAACGTGCTGTCCAAGATGCGTGGAACTCAGCCATCGGCGGTAATGGTGAAATCCATGGGGACCAATGGGGCGGGCCTGGAAGTCGCAGTGGCGAAGACTGCCGACGTGCAGGCCGAGGCCGCGGCGTTGAGCAAAGACTTTGGCGCGGGAGCGACGGTCGTTCTGGATGAAGTGGCGGCGGACGGCAAGTATTGCACGAACTTTGTTTTTCGGAATGGCGTCGGAGAAAAGTGGATCATGCCGGCGAATTTTAAGGACCTGAGGCCGGGCGGGCGCCGCATCTTGATTCGACCGGCGGGCACTGGCCCAACCGCGCCGAAAACCGTGAAGGTCGTTCCGTGAATTAGCAGACGAATTTTTGATGAGCACATTATTTCTTTCTCCGCCCTCTTTTGACGGGTTCGACGGTGGCGCAGGTTCGCGCTACCAAGCCCGCCGGGAAGTGACTTCGTTCTGGTACCCGACCTGGCTCGCGCAACCGGCCGCGCTCACGCCGAATTCCACTTTGCTGGATTGCCCGCCGCATAACGTCGACATCAAGGAATGCTTGGAGAAAGCGAAGGGCTACGAACATGTCATCATTCACACCAGCACGCCGTCGATGCGCAACGACTGCAAAGTTGCCGAAGCCATCAAGGCACAGCGGCCTGGAACGACCATCGGTTTTGTGGGCGCGCACGCGGCAGTATTGCCCGCAGAGACCTTGAAGGCGTCGCTGGCCATCGATTGGGTCGGGCGCAAAGAGTTTGATTTCACGTGCAAGGAAGTGGCCGAAGGCCGCGATCTCGCGACCATCGATGGGCTTTCCTTCCGCAAGGACGGCAAGATTGTTCACAACAGAGAGCGCGCGATGATCCACGACATGGACGCGCTCCCGTGGGTGGCGGACGTGTACAAG
>DATHKK010000214.1:0-7574 GCA_035489355.1 Candidatus Limnocylindria bacterium | reverse complement strand
GCTGATGGGTGGCCACGCCCGCGTCGGGCGCAAGTATGCCGGACGCATCTCGCAACTGATCACCGGCTCAACGGGCCTCGATGATTGGGAATGGGGCGTGACGCTGATGGCGCATCAAGCCGATGCGTTGAAGGAAATTGTTTACGAAATGCGCTTCGATGAAGTGAGCGCGCGCTACGGCGAGTTCGGAAAATTCTACATCAATCTGCGTTTGTCGCCGGCTGAAATCTGGCAGCATCTCCATTTGTAGCCCGCCAAACGTTTCCAAAATTTTTCAGCGAATCTGAACTCACTGCTTCCCCGCGCGCGGAAGCTTTCATATCCTCGCGGGCCGTGGACGGAACAGCCAGTCACGATCAACTCCTGAATGACCTCGCGCTTTGCGTGGTCGTGGCGTGGGGATTTGCCGTCGTGGCCAAGCTGATTCGGCAGCCGCTGATAGTTGCCTACCTGCTGGCCGGTGTTCTCGTCGGGCCTGTAGGCCTCGGTTGGATTGCGGATCGAGAAGCCATCGCCACCATTTCAGAACTTGGGCTGATTTTCCTGCTCTTCATGATCGGTTTGGAAATCGATTTGAAAAAAGTGCTCACAGCGGGCAAAGCCATTCTGGTCACGTCAATTGTTCAAGTGGTGGGCGGCGCTCTGCTGGGGGTGATCTTTTTCAAATTGATCGGGTTCAGCCTGGGCGGAGGAAAATTGGACGCGGTCTATCTCGCGGTCGCGGCGGCCCTGAGCAGCACCGTCGTCATCGTGAAAATCCTGCACGATAAGCGGGAGTTGGACACGCTGGCGGGCCGCATCACGCTCGGCGTGCTGGTGATTCAGGATTTGTTCGCCATCCTGTTTCTCGCGGTGCAGCCGGACTTGAATCATCCGAGCTTCGCGGCGGTCGGCTTATCTCTGTTTAAAGTCGCGGTGCTCGTCGCCGCCGCGCTCGTCGCGAGTAAATATGCGCTTCCTCCGCTTTTTCGCGCAGTCGCACGCTTGCCGGAACTCGTGCTGGTCGGAGCGCTAGCCTGGTGTTTTCTCGTCTGCGGCCTGGCGACCGCCCTGGGATTGTCGCGCGAAATGGGCGCGCTGATCGCGGGTGTCGCCATTTCGACTTTTCCTTACGCGCTGGACGTCACGGCCAAGGTCACATCGCTACGCGACTTTTTTCTCACCATCTTTTTCGTCGCGCTCGGAATGACGATTCCGAAACCAGATTGGGCTTTGCTCGGAATGGCCCTGGTCTTCTCCGGGTTCCTGATTGTTAGCCGTTTCATCACTGTGTTTTTCCCGTTGCACCGAATGAACCTCGGACATCGCGTGAGCTTTTTGCCCGCGCTGAGTTTGTCGCAGGTCAGCGAGTTCTCGCTCGTGATTGTCGCCTTGGGACAGAAGCTGCAACACGTTTCAGAAACGGTCGCGGGCGTCGTCGCGTACGCATTTGCCTTTCTCGCGGTGGACACCAGCTATGCGATGATGAAGAGCGAAGGCATTCTGCGGCGCGCCAGCCCCTGGCTCGCGAGACTGGGCTTGCGCGATTATCTACCGCCGAAATCCGCGATCGAGACGGACACCGACCACATCCAAAAGCGGATTTATTTTCTCGGCTTCTTTTCCACGGCCAGCTCGTTGCTGGAAGAATTGTCCCGGCACGATGCCGCGTTGCTCAAAGACATCGCCGTGGTCGATTTCAATCCTCTGGTCAACACGGAACTGCGCCGACGCGGCATCCCAATCATTTACGGCGACATCAGCCAGCGCGAAACTTTGCTCCACGCAGGCGTGGCCGGCGCGGAGATTCTCATCTGCACCATTCCGAACTCGATGTTGAAGGGCACGAGCAACCTGCGTCTTGTGCAGCAGCTTCGCGAAATCAATCCCTCGTCACAGATCATCGCGCCGGCGGAATTCCTCAGCGACGTGCCGAAGCTTTACGCGGCCGGAGCGAGCTTCGTCAGCGTCCCGCGCATGACCGAAGCGAAAGTCCTTCGCGATGCGGTCATCGCGGCGCGCGAAAACCGGCTGCACCATCATCGTGAAGAATTGCACCGCGATCTCCACGAACGCCAGGAAGTCATCAGTTGAGCGAAGCCACTGGGTCTTTCGCATCATCAGGCTTCTGTGCTAAATTCGATTCGCAAAGGAGGATGGTTTTTATGAAAAAGCGCGCTGCGCCTGCCAGATCGAATCACGGTCCTGAGTTCAAAGGGGTCGTGAAGAAACTCACCGGAAGAGTGACGAACAACCCAAAGTTGGAAGAAGAAGGCCGGACGGAGATGCTGGGCAACAAGCCCGATTCACGGCGGCATATTTCGGAACAAGATCCCCATCGCCGCGGCTGAATCGCGGCGCTGGGTTGGAAACATGTTGGTGCGGAGGACGCAAGGCGGCTGGTCCCATCTCGATCCAAGGGACACTTGCATTCGCCGCAGCAGACATCCATCCTGCGCCGAATTGCAGAACGTTGAATGAGCACACCGCCCGACACAGAGTTAGATCTCGATTCACTTTTCCTGCCCGCGTGGGCCCAACAACCGGCCAACAAAAACCTTTACGCCAAATACGAGGGGCGGGAGGAACATGAGCCGCGCCGCGGCGATCGCGGCGACCGGCCTCGCCGGCCCGGCATGCCCGGCATGGATCGTTCGCGCGGGCCTCGGGATCAACGTGGCCCTCGTTCTCCGCAGCAGGATCGCCGTGGTCCAGGCGGCGGCCAGCGGCGGGAGCGTGACTTTGCGCCGCACGGCGGAAGAGGCCCGACGCCCGAGCGTCCGGCTCCGCAGCCCTTGCCCGAAGTGGACGTGCAGTTCCGCCCCGACGAGCACGGCGTGGATTCACTCGCCCGGCAGATCAAAATGACCGGACGCGCTTATCCGCTTTTCGGGATTGCGCAGATCGTTCTCGAACGGCCGGAACGGCACAACCTGATTTTCTCGACCAGGAAGAAACCCGATGGCAGCGCTGCGCAACCGCTCTTCGTCTGCGCGCTCGATGACACGTTGTGGCTCAGCGAACACGAAGCGGTGGCTTACGCGCTGGAAAAACATTTCAACACGTTTTACCAGGCCGACCGGACGCAAACGGAACCGCCCAAGGGCACTTACACGTTCGTCGCGCAGTGCGGCATGAGCGGTGTGATTCTTGGCCCGCCCAATTACCACGATTACCAGAACCAGCTTCGGAAGCTGCACACGGAACGTTTCGCGCGCATGCCGTTCGATGCGTTCAAGGCACGCGTTCGGATCGTGAAGGACGAAGGGGTGGTGAAGAAATGGATCGACGACCAAAGCTGGAAAACGGATTACGTCTGCCTCAACGTTCCCGAGCCGCTCAGGCTTCCGAACCGGGAGGAAGTGGAGAAACATTTTCGCCTCACCCACTTGCCGAACATCATCAAGGCCGTCGAGTCCCATCAGATGTCTGGCACAGCGAGCCGCGCGATGCCGTGCCGCGCGTTACACCGGCTGGCGCGAGAGAACTGGGAAGATCAAAAGCGATTTCCGCTGCAGCTCGCCACGCTGTTGAGCCAGCAATTCGCCTCGCGCGGCCTGCAATTTTTTAAGGTAAACAAAACGGTCACGCACGTCTCCGTGGCGCGTCCGCACTTCCTGGATTTGGAAACGACGCCCGTGTCGGACAGCGTCAAGCGCATCGTCGAGTTCATTCATGCGCATCCCAAATGCACACGGCGCAAGCTGTTTGAATCGCTGGCACCCGCCGCCACTGTCACCACCCAGCCAATGGCTGAAAGATCGGCCCTGCCCGAATTGTCGCCGGAAGCCAGCGCGGTCATTGGAGATCTCCATTGGCTCGTGCACCAGGGCCACGTGATCGAGTTCGCCAACGGCACTCTGGAGACAGCAAAAAAACCTTTGGCAAGACCGGTGAAGCCGGAACCCGCGGTCAAACCTCGGCCCCAGCCGGCCGCCGAACCACCGACCACCGAAGCCATTGCCGCGGAAGCCACCGTCGAATCGCCGCCCGCCGCGGCAGTGTCCGGAACGGGAACGACGGAGGCTGATACTTCTGTTCCATAGCAGCGCGCCTTGGCCATGAGATCTCGTCCGATTTCATGCTCAGGCTTGGCACCTTAGGAAAATCCCCGGCCTAGGCATTCGTCCTTTCCAAGGACACTTCTGTCCCGGCGTGTCCCGTTGGAGGACAATCTCGCGTTCAATCTTTCCGGTCAGAAGTTTTCCGGGTAAAAACAGCTGAAATATCTGATGTTTTGCTAGGGAAATCCCCTTGGCACCGGCGCTGCTAAATCCGCCCGTGCGTAAGAACCCTATTTTAAAGATGGGCGCAGTGTGTCCGCGTACCGGCACTGCGGTTTCAACAAAGACAAAATATCGAACAGAGCAGAGTAAAGTTGTTTTTTTGTTTTTCAGCCTCGCCCGTGCCTTTCCGTTCGCGCTGGCGATCCTGAGTGCCGCCAGCGCCTTCGGAGCGGCGAGCTTCAAGCCCCTTCCCTACTCGGATCCGTTTCCTCCGGCGGCGATTCCAGGCGTGACTTCGTATTGTCAGCCACACAGTTCCGTTCTCCTCAACGAGAACGTGCTCGGAGTGACGCTTCCATTCCCGCGGTCTTTGCCGAGCGGATGGCAATCCGGCATGACCGCCATCTCCGTTGAATTCTGGCTGAAGCAGAAGGCGTGGAACAACAATCCCGGCGTCGATAATCCCGATGGCGTCATCGTGCATGGACCCGGCTTCGTGGTGGGAACTGATTTTTTGTTCGGCAACGACACCGGACCTGGGCCCGGCTCAATTGTCTTCACCTTCAGCCAGGTGAAAGGCGGGGCGTTCCTCGCCAAGCGCCCGCTCAGCATCAAACTCGAATACTCCGATCAGCAGTGGCACCACTACGCGATCACCTACGACCTACGCACCGTGCGCATGTATCGCGATGGCGAACTGATCGATCAGAAGTGGCTGGACAACAACACGGATCGCCTCGGCCCGATGGAAGACGACACGGCCAACATTCTTACCAGCGTCGTGGAAGTCGGCGGCGGCGCGCAAACTTCGGGACGGCTGTTCAAAAATGGCTGGCTCGAGAGTGTGCGGGTTTCGAACGTGGCGCTCAGTCCGTGGCAAGTGCGGCGCAATTTCGAGAGTGCCCGCAGTTACAGCAAAACGTTGTATGTGGCGCCGGGGGCATCGGATGCCGCCGCGGGCACACAGGCCGCGCCGACCTCACTGCGCACGGCCTTGGGACAAGTGGCGGCCAACACGAAGATCGTCTTGCAAGCTGGCTCTTACAGCGGCGCTGACTTTCAGATGACACGCGCTGCGTTGAGCAAACGCGACCATTGCCTCATCACCGGCGCGGATGGTTCGGCTCCCGCAATCATTACCGATGGGAGCCCTACCCTCTCCGGCGCGAACCATGTTTATCTCCGCAACCTCACGTTCTCATCCGATGCGGGCAACGCGCTCAGCATCAATAACTCGACCGGGGTGACCGTAGACGCGTGCCGCTTGAGCGGTTCGCAAAAGGGCCTGGTCGCCAGCAGCGCCGCGAAAATCTCGATCCAGAATTGCGTGGTCAACGTGGGGAACATCGGCGTTCAACTCACCGGCTCGCCCAACAACGTCGTCCGCAACAACACCGTCGTGAATGGCACGGTCGGCATTCAATTCGATTCCGGCTCGAGTTACGCCTCGCTGCTGAACAACCTGATGAGCGGCCAGAGCAGCGCTTCACTAGTGGTAAATAACGGCGCGCAGCAGTGGTTCCGCGGCAACGGCAATCTCTACAATCCCAGCAGCGGCACGGCGGCAAGCGTCAACGGCGCGAGTTACTCCACAGCGCAGGTGCGCGAGAAATCATTCGCGCAGGCGTGGTACAACTTCGACAAGGCCGACGCGAGCGACAACAATTTGCGCCGCACCGGCTACGCCGCGGAATCGTTGAGCATGGCGTTCGCGCCAGCATTCGTCGATGCGGCCAACGGGGATTTCCGCTTGTCCCCCAACCTCGGCAACGCGATGGACGCGGGCGTCGAGCGGACTTTCCAGCGCACCGTGACTTCGCCGGCGTGCGACGCGCTCGGCGCACCTCGACCTCAAGGCAATGGTTACGATGTGGGAGCGTTCGAAAGCGTGGGCGCCGCCTACGCAGTGTTCAATCTCGATCGGGATTACACGACCAGCGCGGGCGTTTACAAACCGGACGGCACGCTCGTGAAGACCATCTTCTCCAACCGGCGCATGGCCGAGGGAAGCAACGTCGTGTTCTGGAATGGCCTGGATGACAACAATCAGATCGCCGCGACGGACACCTATACGGTCAAGATGATTGCGCACAACGTGCAGTACGTATGGGAAAACGTGGTGGGCAACAGCTCCGTGCCGAACAGCGGCGAAAGCGTCCACAATGGCTTCGAGCCGATCAAGGCGATGACGTTCAATGGCCCGACGGCGTTCTACACGTCCGGCTACAACGAAGGGCATTACGAGTTGAACCGCTTCGACACGAGCGACCCGAACAAGCTCACGAAAATCTTTGGGCCGAAGACTTACGATCCCGATTCCATTACGGACGTGACAGCGGACGGGACCAGCCTCTTTGCCATGGAATCGGGCACCGTCGCAATTTATAGCCAGGGCAATCTCAACGGCACGCCCATGGTTTTCAACACGGGCGGCGGCAACTCTCACCTCGAGGTGCAACGCAATGGTAGCTTGCTCTTCGTGGCTAAGAAGTCGCAGAACACGATCAAGATTTTCAACAAGAACTCGGGTGCCGAAACGGGATCGATCTCCGTGAACCAGCCGGATGATTTGTCGGTGACCGCTTCCGGCGATCTGTGGGTCATCAGCGGCACGAGCGCGATTCGGTATTCGGTGAACAGCAGCGGCGGCAGCGGCGTGCAAACGATCGGCGGGTTTGGAAACCCCATCGCTATTGCCTCCTCGCCGGTGGACGGCACGGTGCTCGTGGCGGATGCGAGCACGTGGCAAGTGAAAGCTTTCAACAGCAGCGGCTCGCCGATTTGGACACACGGTCAATCTGGCGGCTACGCCAACGGCCCGCGCGTCACGCCGGACAAATTCTACTGGGCGTTCGTCGATCAGGGGCGCACGTTCACAACGACGTATCTTCAATTCCAGCCGGACGGCACCTGGTGGGTAGGCGATACATTCATCAACCGCTCGCTCCATTTCGACATGCAGCGCCAACTGCTGCACGAGATCGATTACCAGCCGCACACGTACATGGCGTCGGTGGACGTGAACAACGGGTCGCGCGTCTTCAACCGTTTCACAGAGTACCATGTCGATTACACAAAGCCGCCGCAACAGGCGTGGACGATCACGAACTTTTGGGGCTTCGGACTGCCGAGTTACTCTTATGGTTTCGATGACGGCATTTGCTCGGCGATTACGATGAGCAACGGGCGCACCTACGCGATGAGCTACGCTGGCGGCGCTGGCAACACGCGCGTCATCGTGGAACTCACCGCGAGTGGCTTGCGTGAGACGAGCGCTCGCGGCCAGGGAAACTACACACGCATTCAGAAAGACGGCTCCGTTTACGGCCAGTCCGGCAGCGCGCCGCAAACTTACTGGCGCAAGGCCCT
>DATHKK010000213.1:0-4057 GCA_035489355.1 Candidatus Limnocylindria bacterium | reverse complement strand
GATGCGCACCGTCTCCAGAAACTCCGCCGCCGGATAAAACACCGCGAGGAAGCGCTTGGTCACCATGTCGAACAGCTTCTGCTCCGGCTCGCTCAAGCCCTTCGGCAACGCGCCCGTGGGAATGATGGCAAAGTGATCGCTGATCTTCGCGTTGTTGAAGATGCGCTTGTTCGGATGCACCCAACCGCTGATGAGAATCTTTTCCGCGAACGAGCTGTAGCCCGCGAGATCGCGCAGCGAGTCGAGCGTTGTCTTGACCGTGGGGATGTAGTCCTCCGGCAGCGCGCGCGCATCCGTTCTCGGATAGGTGAGCACCTTGTGCTTTTCGTAAAGCGCCTGCGCGAGTCCGAGCGTGTTCTTGGCGCTGAAGCCAAAGCGCCCGTTCGCCTCACGCTGCAAAGTCGTGAGATCGTAGAGCAAATGCGGCATCTGCGTCGTGGGCTTGCTCTCCTCGGTGACAATGCCGGGCTTGCCGAGGCATTTGTCGCGGATGGTCTGCGCCTTCGCCTCGTCCCAGAGCCGCTCAGGTTTCAGTTCCGCGTCGCCGTCTTTCGCGTCGGCGCGTTTGAACTTCTCGTCGAACCACCGGCCCGGATAAGTCCCCGCCTGCGCTGCGAACATGCCAAGCACTTCCCAGTAGTCGCGCGACACAAACTTCCGAATCTTCGCCTCGCGATCCACGACGATGGCGAGCGTCGGCGTTTGCACGCGGCCCACGGTCGTCTTGTAGAAGCCGCCGGCCTTCGAGTTGAAGGCCGTCATGGCGCGCGTGCCGTTGATGCCCACGAGCCAGTCCGACTCGGCGCGCGACTTCGAGGCGTCGGAGAGCGGTTGCATCGACTCGTCGCTGCGGAGCTTTTGGAAGCCCTCGCGAATCGCCCCCGCGGTCATCGATTGCAGCCAGAGCCGCTGAATGGGCTGCTTCGCTTTCGTGTAAGCGACGATGTTGCGGAAAATCAGTTCGCCTTCGCGCCCGGCGTCGCAAGCGTTGACCACGGAATCAATGTCCTTCCGCTTGAGCAGTTTCTGCAAAACTTTCAGCCGGCTGGCGCTGCGCTCAATGGGCTGAAGCCCGAAGTATGGCGGCATGTGCGGCAGATGCGTGAACGTCCAGCGCCCCTTCTTCACTTCGAATTCCTCCGGGACAATCAGCTCCAGCAAATGGCCCACGGCAGACGAGATCACGGCGTTCTCGCTTTCGAAGAACTCCTTGCTGGCGTCCTGCTTGAACCCACCGAGCGCCTTGGCGATATCCGCGGCGACGGAGGGTTTTTCGGCTATGATTAGCGCTTTACCCATGTGAACTGCTGCCGGTTGAATGCCGCAACGTAAAGGTGTGGGCACTGGAAGCGCAAGCTACCTGCAACTTGCAACCTCCTGGCAATTTCGTAAATGCGGCGGAACTTGGCGGAAACTTAAACTCAAGTCAACGGCTGCGCCGCGGATCGAGAAGAATCACCTTGGCGCTGCGGGGCCATAGTGAACGGGTTCGATATTGCGCGCCGGGCATTTCGAGACGGACGGGATCCAGCGAAATAGTCGCCGTAAAGGAGCGCGGGCCGTCATGAATCCCATTGTCGGGTATCAGCCAGGTGGAGGTGGCGCGCGAGGCGCCGGCGGGAATGGTGACGCCTCCTTGCGCAAGGGCAGTCGTGCCGGAATGAAAGTTCAAATACACTGTCGTTTCATTGGTGCGCCCTCCCCTTCGATGAACGGTGAACCGGAAAGAACGGGGCGCACCCGTGATGGGTTCATTTCTTTCGCGAACAAAATGCGGCGCGGTCACGAAGACGACTGGGAACCTTCGGTAGCCTCGCGGAACCGAACCGGCAGCCGCTGTCCATTGCGCGGTAGTATCCACATAGCCGCTGATGGTGGTGCTGCCAAGGGTGGTGAGCAACTGGTTCGGGTTTTCTTCTGCATGAATTTGAAAACCTGACAGCGCAACAAGGCACATAACCAAAAAGCCAGTGAAAGGGAACTTCATGCTCGGCGGAACGCTATCTTGTCCCATTCCACTGTCGAGGGCCGAATAAAGACGCATGAGATTTAGATGGGCGCACGCTGGGACGTGTTGCTCAAAAAGCGCGACAACGTGAAAGCTCGCGACTTCTTCACAACAACTCGATCACCCGCCGCAGTTCCTCATCCGTGTTGTAGAAGTGCGGCGAGAGGCGGATGTATTGCTGGCCTGACCGATCCGCGCGCAGTGAAGCGATAATGCTGGCCGCTTCCAGTTTCTTGTGCAGTTCGCCCATGTCCACTTCGGGACGAAAGAAAGTCACGATGCCGCTGGCATTCTCCGGCGGCGCGGCCGGATGCAAGACGGTGTAACCCTTCTCCTGAATTGCGGGCACGAGCCATTCACGTTTGCGCAACAACTCCGCGGCGATGTTGTCGATGCCGAAATCGAGCAGGAGTTGCATCGCGGCGTCCAGGCCGACGAGACCCAGCAGGTTGTCACTGCCCGCCTCGTAGCGATGCGCGCCCGAACGGAAAGCGATCTGCTCCTGCGCCACGTAATTTGGACAGCGCACATTGTTCCAGCCGAGCACTGTGGGCTTCAACACTTCCTGAAGCTCTTTGCGTACGTAGAAAATCCCCGCGGCACATGGACCCAGCAGCCACTTGTGCGCGTCCGCGGCCAGAAAATCAACGTGCTCGACTGAGGTGGGAAAGGCGCCAACGGTTTGAATCGCATCCACGCAGAACCAGATGCCGCGCTGGCGCAAAAATTTTCCGATGGCTGGCAGGTTGATGCGCCAGCCGCTGATGAAATGGCACGAGGCGAGCGCCACCAGTTTGGTGTTTTCGTCCACCTGCC
Source organism: Candidatus Limnocylindria bacterium (assembly GCA_035489355.1). GTDB lineage: Bacteria > Verrucomicrobiota > Verrucomicrobiia > Limisphaerales > SIBH01 > JANNGC01. The sequence goes on along the minus strand of DATHKK010000213.1, from coordinate 1,233 downwards.
CTTGCACATCCACGGCGCGGACTTTTCCCAGCTCGCGGACGTTGATCAGGCGCACTTGCACGCCGCGTTCGGCCAGCGCCATCCACGGATAAACATTCGACGGATAGTCGTCGTGGTAGATCAGGATGTTGCTGTGTTTGCGAAACGAGAGGCCGTTCGCGACGTAGTTCAGCGCGAGTGTGGTCGGACCGACAAAGGCAATTTCATCCGCCTGCGCGTCGAGCAGCTTCGCGGCAAGTTCACGCGACTGCTGGATTTTGAACAACGGCAGCAACGCTTCCTGATCGCCTTGCGTGGCGTTTAACGTGTAGTGCGCGATGGCCTCGGCCACACGACGGGGCAACGGACAAACGCCCGCGTGGCCGAGAAAAATCTTGCTGGCGGCGACAGGAAACTCGTGCTGCCGCAATTCTTCATTCGCATGTAACTCCGCAATCGTCATTTCGCGTTCATGTTAATCGCGTCGTTGATTTGCTGAAAGTAGCCGAGGTAGAACGAAATGATCTGCCACGCGGCCATGAGCATGACGCAGCCGACCAATGCTCCCGCGAGGCCGAAGACAAACTGTTTCATCTGACGCCCGCCCTCTTCCTCGAACATCGCATGGCTCCGCCGCAGCGACTCGTCGAGCGAGCCACTGATTTCACCGGTGTGATAAAGCGCCGCGAACGCGGAAGGAAACTCAGGATGCGCTCTGACCATCTCGGAAGGCGTGCGCCCGTCCAGCATCAGCTGTTTTGATTTTGCGACCACGCGACGCAACGCCGGAGAACCGCTCGCTGCCGCCGCCATTTCCCACGCTTCAATCATGTTCACACCCGCGTTGAGTAATGCTTCGAGAGCAATGGAAAGCCGCGCGATGGCCAGGCTGCGCCGCGCCTTGCCCAGAATCGGAACGTAGCCAAGCACGCGTTCGACGGCCGCACGCCAATGTTCCGCGTGCGATGATTGCATCGCAAACGCGACAAAGGCCACGAGGCCATAGACTGGCAGGAGCACGCAGAGCTTTTGAAAAAAATAAGGAACAACCGCGCCGTTCAGCACCAGTTCGGTCAGTCTCTTAACCGGAAAGATCAGCACGGCCACGTGAAACACGACGACCGGATACGCACTGAACGCGATGACCTGTCGCGCGAGTTGCGCGCGTTGCTCGTAGTAATTGGCGAGGAGACGGAAGCAGTCCGGCAATCGTCCACTCTTCTCGCCGGCCTGCAACAGCGCGACATCGAAGGA
>DATHKK010000212.1:0-3448 GCA_035489355.1 Candidatus Limnocylindria bacterium | reverse complement strand
CTCGCCCGGCTGCAACGCAGCGCCGGCGAGCGGAGAATCCGTTCGTCCTTCCGAGTTCGTCCGAACCGTCTTGAGCAATTCGCGCTTGCCGTCCATCAGCCGCCAGAATTCGATCTGCATGTTGCCGGCCGGACATCCATTGGCCGTGTCGAGAACGTGTGTCGTAATTCCCGGTGAGCGTAATGGATCGCAGATCAGATCGCGCAGACGGAGATGTGCAATCTTGAAAATTTCCTCCAGCGCAGTTTGGATTTCCTGAACGCGCGAATTCTTCAGCCGCTGTTCCAGGCTCTGCAGGATGGCTTCCTTTTCATTCAACCGCGCACAGATCACAAACGTGAAGCCGAACCGCGAACGATATTCCTGGGTGCGTTTCTCCAGCGCGCTGTTCTGTTCCGGTGTAAGCCTTTTCAATCCAGCCGCGGTTTGCTCCTGGGCGGATTGCGCGGTCAATTGATTCGGCTGCGCTTCTCGTCCCGCCAAGTCAGGATGAGCATTGATGAGTTCGATTTGTTGGGCCTCCGACGCGCGACGAACAATGTCGCAAAGAGAGTGATGAAGCTGTTCCACGCTGGCAAAAGGCCGCTTGTCCCAACTGTTGCGCGCGATCCACGAGGAATGTTCGAACACGGAGCCAACGATTTGAACGAAGCTTTCCCGGTCCAACTCGTTCAACGCTCGCACCTCGATCGTTTTTTGAGGAGAAAGACTCATTTACGCACACGCGTTCATTGTTGCTGTCGCTGGACGCTGCACCAGGTGGAGGAGATTGCCTTCCGCGTCCGCAAAGTAGAGCACTTCGCCGCCGCCCACCGCTGGTCCGACCTGAGCTTCAAACCGAACACCGCGGCTCTCTAAGTGAGCCTTTGACACTCCGAGCGAAGCGACGCGCAGGGCCACGTGTCGCCAGCCGCTGAGTTTGTTGTTCGTGATGTCAGGAACACTGCACAGCGCGGGGTAAATTTCGATCAGCACACCGCCCGGCATCTTCACGAGGATGCTCGGTGGGTTTGCGTCGTCGCCATAAACCAACTCGGCATCGAAGACATGGACGTACCAGTCCTTGAGCCGTGCTGGGTCGCGGGCTGGAAGACCAACATGTTCGATCTCAAAATCCACACGGGAAAAATAGCTACATGCGTTTGAGAAGGCACTATCGAAACGTTTGCCGCTCAGCATACGGCATTGGCCACGATAATTTCGGCAGAAGCTTGTTTCCCAATTTGGCGCTGAACGGCAAAGTAAATCGCTTCTCCCGTCGCAGGCGAAGGCAGCGGAACCTCACCGGTGTTTGCGCCGAATGCAGCCACGGCATCGCGAATGGCTTCCCGGACGGAAATGGCCAGCATCAACGGCGGTTCACCGACGGCTTTGGTGCCATGAACCACGTTCTTCTGCGCGGCGTTGGCCAGCAGCGTTACGTTGAAAACGGCCGGCGTGTCGCCGATCGACGGAATCTTGTAAGTGTCGGGCGAATGCGTGAGCAACCGCCCTTTGTCATCCCATTTGAGTTCCTCCGTCGTGAGCCATCCCATGCCCTGGATAAATCCGCCCTCGATCTGTCCGCGATTGATGGCGGCGTTGATCGAGTCTCCGACGTCGTGAAGAATATCCACGCGCCTCACCTGGTGCATGCCGGTGAAACCGTCCACTTCCACTTCCGCGACCGCAGCGCCACACGCGAAATAATGGAACGGCTTGCCACGGCCGGCCGCGCGATCCCAATGAATTCCGGGCGTCGCATAAAAGCCGGTGGACGACAAGCTGACGCGCGCGATATACGCCTTCTTGACCACTTCCGCGAATGAAACGGTTACGTCGGGTTGGGTTTGGTCGAACACCATTCCGTCTGCGAACGTAATGCTTTCGGTTTCCGGCCGTCGCCCCAGCGCTGCCTGCAACAACTCCTGCGCAATCGAGACGAGCCGCGTGCGTAAAATTTCACACGCGTTCTTCACAGCAGCACCGTTCAAATCCGTTCCCGCGGAGGCGGCCGTCGCAGAAGTGTTCGGTACTTTGTCCGTGCTGGTGATCATCACCCGAACTTTCTCCGGCGAGATGCCAAGTGCTTGGGCGGCGATGGCGATCACGTTGGTGTGCAATCCCTGCCCCATCTCCGTGCCGCCATGATTCAGCTGCACGCTGCCGTCCTGATAAATCAGCACGAACGCGCCGGCCTGATTCAAATGCGTCACCGTGAAGCTGATCCCAAACTTGACCGGCGTGATCGCAATGCCGCGTTTGCGATGAGCGTGCGTTTTGTTCCAACGGGAAATCTCAGCGCGCCGATTTTCCAAATCGCTCGACTGCTTCAGTTCGTGCCAAATGGTTTGAATCCGGTTGTCTTCAATTTCCTGACCGTAGTGCGTCGTGTTCGTCTCACCTTGACCGCGATACAAATTTCTTTCGCGCACGACTTCCGGCGCCAAGCCAATCCGGCGCGCAATTCGATCCAGGATTTCTTCGACCACCAGCATTCCTTGCGGGCCGCCAAAGCCTCGGAACGCTGTGTTGGAAGAGAGATTCGTTTTCGCGACCTGCCCGCGAAATTCCACGGCGGGAATGTAGTAGGAATTATCCAGGTGAAAGAGCGCGCGATCCGTCACGGCTTGCGACAAATCCTGCGCCCAACCGCCATTCGACCAGAGGTGAATTTGAAGCGCGTGGAGGACACCATCCGAAGAAAATCCGGCTTTGAATCGCGCGAGGAAAGGATGCCGATGCCCGGTGATCATCATGTCTTGATCGCGATTGAAACGCACACGCACCGAACGACCCGTCGCGTGCGCCGCCAAGGCAGCCAGCGCAGCGGGGATCGCCGCTTGAGTTTCCTTGCCGCCGAAAGCGCCGCCCATGCGGCGACTTTTCACGACAACCTTGTTGGCCGGCAGATGCAGCAATTCTGAAACGACCGCCTGCACTTCCGAAGGGTGTTGCGTGGAGGAAACAACGGAAATCGCGCCGTCCTCGCCCGGCGTCGCCCACGCGGCGTGTGTCTCCAGATAAAAGTGTTCCTGCCCGCCTAATTCAAATTCACCTTCGAACGTCATCGGCGCAGTGAGCAACGCGTCATCGCAATTGCCGCGGCGGATGAAATTGGGATCGTTGTGAAAACTTCCCGATTCGAGGGCTTCACGAATCGTCAGCGTGGGCGAGAGCGGCTCGTATTCGATCGCAACTGCCGCTGCCGCAGCGCGACAAGCTTCCTGCGATTCTCCGACAACGAGCGCAACGATTTGGCTGTGATAAAACACGTCGCCACTCGCGAGCAGAGGTTCGTCCCGCTTCGTCCCAACGTCGTTCAAACCTGGAATGTCATCGGCCAACAGCACCGCGTTTATTCCCGGAACAAGCCGGGCCTGGGCTGTATCGCAGCGCAGAATTCTAGCGCGAGCATGCGGAGAACAAACTGGCCAGACTTCGAGCATCGTCGTGTGCGGTATTTGAT
>DATHKK010000211.1:0-4950 GCA_035489355.1 Candidatus Limnocylindria bacterium | reverse complement strand
CGTGTTCGCCCGACAGAAACCCGCTTGACCACAGACGCCCGCTGATGGCTTGAAGCTGTTCCTTGTTAGACGGCTCCGCGACCAGCACGCAGAACGTCGGCAGATTTTGGTTCAACGAGCCGAGGCCGTAGCTCACCCACGAACCGATACACGGGCGGCCGCTCACCATCGAGCCAGTCTGCATGGCGCAGATGGCCGGTTCGTGATTGATCGCCTCAGTGTGCATGGAGCGAATGAACGCCATGTCGTCCACGCACTTGGCCGTCTGCGGCAGCAATTGTGTATTCATCCAAAAACCACACTTGCCCGCTTGCTCGAATTTGTATTTCGACGGGGCGATCGGAAAACGTTTCTGCCCCGACGTCATCGTCGTGAGGCGCTGCCCCGCGCGCACTGACTCCGGCAGATCCTTGTCGTAATACTCCTGCATCAACGGCTTGTAGTCGTACAAATCCATCTGCGACGGACCGCCGACCATGTGCAGGTAAATGATGTTCTTTACCTTGGGCGGGAAATGCGGCAGCGCCGGCTTGGCCGCTTCGTCGCCTAAAAGATGAATGGAACTGCCAAGCAGCGAACCGAGCGCCGCGTAACCGAGCGCGTTCTTGCCGCGCGCGAAGAACTGGCGGCGGGTTTCGTAGCGTTGAAATTCGTCGTGTAGGCTCATGGATTCTTACTTGTTCAAAACCTCATCGAGGTTCATCAATTGATTCGCGACCATCGTCATGGCGGCGAGTTGCGCCGCGGGAATTTTTTCGCTCGGCTTGGATTCGCCGACTGCGATCAGCTTCGCCGCTGCGTCCGCGTTCGCCTCGTAGTAAGCCGTAGCTTCCTTCAACGTGCCTTTGACAATGCTCAACTCTTTCCCTGTCAGCGGGCGCGAGAGCACTCGCCCGGCAATGAACTGAAGCGTGTCTTCCTCCTTCTTCGCATCCACCAGCGCCAGTTCCGCCAAATGCCGCGCGGCCTCAACGAACTGTAAATCATTCATCGTCGCCAGCGCCTGGAGCGGCGTGTTCGTGCGCTCGCGGCGCACGGCGCACACTTCGCGGCTCGGCGCGTTGAACACATCCATCGTCGCCGGCGGCGCGGCGCGCTTCCAAAACGTGTAGAGGCTTCGGCGATACAGCCCTTCGCCTTTGTCTCGCTGATACTTCTTCGTATTGCTCTCCGGCATCGCGACCGCTTCCCAAATGCCATCGGGCTGATACGGCTTCACGGGCGCACCGCCAACTTTATCGACGAGCAAATCGCTCGCCGCGAGTGCGTAATCACGGACCATTTCCGCATCCATGCGGAACCGCGGCCCGCGACTGATGAGCCTGTTCGCCGGATCTTTCTCGATCTTCTCCTTCGTCGCCTCGGCGCCCTGCCGATAAGCGGACGACGTGACCATCAGTTCGAAGATGTGCTTCATGTCCCATCCGCTTTCGCGAAATTCCACCGCCAGCCAATCCAACAACTCCGGATGGCTCGGGTTGTCGCCCATGAGTCCGAAGTCCTCGGAACTCTTCACGAAACCCACGCCGAAAAGTTCCTGCCAGAAACGATTCACCGTCACCCGCGCCGTGAGCGGGTTCTCGGGCGAACTCACCCAGCGCGCCAGTCCCAGGCGATTCGTGGGCGCGTCTTTCGACATCGAATGCAAAACGGCGGGCGTGCTCGCGCCAACTTTGTCTTTCTGCTTGTCGTATTGGCCGCGGAACAAAACGTGGGCCATCGGCATCGAATCCTTCTTCTCGCGCTGAACGTGCGTGATGGGATTACGCGCCTTGATCGCGGATTCTTCTGAATTCAACGCCGCCAGCTTCTTCGTGCGCGCGCCGAACTCCGCATCGCGCGTCGTGATCCAGGTCTCGAAGATCACCGCGTTCTGTTCCTTGCTGCGCTGCTCCGCCGGAATGTTCAGCACGTATTGCAACGGCGCGATATTCGCGATCGCGGCCACTTCCTTCGCCGACAATTTGCGTTCGTAAATTCGCACGTCCTGCACGCGGCCATCTTCGAGCTGCGGTCCCTGGCTGCGCCCGCCGATACGCAACGGCGCGTCGTTGAGGGTCGAAGACTTCAATTTATCGTTGTCCACCTTGGTTGGCGTCTCCACGCCATCGACGTAAATCTTCACGCCCTTCGCTTTCGCCGAGCCGTCGTACGTCACGAACACGTGTTGGAACACGCCGGCCTTGAGCACCTCGTCGCGCGTCTCAATTTTCAACGCGTCGCCCGGCCACTTGTTCACCAGATGCACCGTCAGCTTCTTGCCCGCGTGCGACAGGTCCCAGCCGCGAGACGAATTCGTCTCATCCATGCGCGCAAGAAGCGTCCCGAACGCGCCGGGCTGCGACATGCGAATCCAACAGCCGAAACTGAACTGGTTCGTCCGATCGAAATTCGCGACATCGCCCACGAAAAAATTCGTCCCCTTGCGGAGTTTGGGCGCGAGGCCGAAGCGCCCGCCCTCTTTCCAATTCAGTTCACCTGTGGCCGTGAGCGTCGTGTTGCTGCCGCTCACCGTCCCGCTCACCACGTTGCTCTGCCCTTCATTCAACGGGAAGTGAACGAGCAGTTTTTTCACCGGCACCTCGTTCGCGAATTCCTCGGGCCGCACATCCTTCACCCACGCTTCGAAGTCCGGCCGCGCTTCCTTGCGACGCTCGTCCAACGCTGACTTCGCGCTGGTGATTACCGCCGGCAATTCCTTCCAGCGTTGCGCGTCCTCGGGCGTTTGCGGCACGAGAATACTGGGCGTCGAGTCCTTGGAATTGCCGTCTTTCGCTGATTGCGTCGTGTTTCGAAAGAAGGCCGCCATCGAGTAAAAGTCCTTCTGCGTGATGGGATCGAACTTGTGGTCGTGACACGCCGCGCAGCTCATGGTCAGCCCCAGATAAACCCAACCAAACGTGCTCACGCGGTCGTTGGCGTAGTTGGCGAGGTTCTCTTCGTCGATCGTGCCGCCCTCGTTGGTCGTCATGTTGCAGCGCTGAAAACCGGTGGCGATGAGCGCATCCACTTCCTCTTCGCTCAACAAGTCACCGGCGAGCTGCAAGAGCGTGAAGCGATCGAAAGGCATGTTCTGGTTCAACGCTTTGATGACCCAATCGCGATACGGCCACATCTCGCGATAGTTATCGAAGTGCAGTCCATGCGTGTCCGCGTAACGCGCGGCGTCGAGCCAGTAACGCGCGCGATGCTCGCCGTAGCGGATCGACGCCAGCAGCTTCTTCACGACCTTCTCGTACGCATCCGGCGATTTGTCATTCACGAACGCTTCCACTGCGGCGGGCGTGGGCGGGATGCCTGTGAGGTCGAGCGTGACGCGGCGAATCAACGTGCGCTTGTCCGCCTCGGGATTGGGCTTCAGCCCGTTGCGCTCCAGGTTCTCCAGAACGAACGCATCGATGGGACTTCTCACCTTGAATTTCGTGCTCGGCGTTTTGAATTTCGCCGGCACAGGAGCACGCTCCGGATTCACGAACGACCAATGTCCCTGCCACGGCGCGCCGGCCACAATCCACTTTTTGATTTTCTCGATCTGCTCGGGCTTGAGTTCCTTGTGCGAATCTTCCGGCGGCATCCTGTCGTCGAGATTCGTCGTCGTGATGCGCGCCCAGAGTTCGCTCTTCTCCAATTTGCCGGGCACCACCGCCGGCTCGTGCTTGTCCGTCTTCTCGAACAACCCTTCCTTGGTGTCGAGGCGCAAGCCCGCCTTGCGCTTGTTTGCGTCCGGACCATGGCAAGCCATGCAGTTGTCCGCGAGCAAAGGACGGATGTCGCGGTTGAAGCCAATGGTTGATGAAGCCGCGTGCGCGCGGGGGCTCGCGAGCAGAGCAAGAGCGAACACCATTGCGGCAGCGATTGGACCGTTTTTCATCTTTGTTAATCGGGAGCAAACACTCATGACAGTTTCCAAACAGTTGCTGACGAAGCCTGCGCTTGCCGGCTTCAAATTCCTCAGCGTGCAACCCGCAACTTTTCTTGCGCTGCCGGGAATAATTTTGACAAAGAAATACTCCGCTCGTAGCTTCGCCGCCCGGTTGGGGTCTTAGCTCAGTTGGTAGAGCACCACAATGGCATTGTGGGGGTCAGGGGTTCGAATCCCCTAGGCTCCACCAACCTTCGTCCGCGAAATTTCGCCGCGGATTATTCTTCGGTCACTCGATAAAATCGCTGCGCCGCGTTGCGGTTGTCCAGCATGACACCGGTGGAACCATCCGCCGCGACGCCGCCCGCCAGGATCGTCCAAGCCGTATCCGCAAAGTCCTCCGTGGATGAAACCTCGTAAGTTTTGCCGGCTTCCGCATTCCACGTCACGAGCATCTCGTCACCCGATGGAATGACCGCCGCCACGATCGGCTCGGGCGCGATGACCACCGGCACCGCAGAGGTCCTCGCGGAAGCGACGAATTCCACCTGGTCCAGCCAGGCGCGATCCTGTCCCGCCGTCATGCTGGAATTCTTCGAGTAGCGCCATTGCAATTCCTGGGTGTCGGACTCCTCCACTTGATACGTCACCTGCTGCCAGCCGGATTCACCGGAGATTCTCGTCACATCGTCGCCCTCCACGATGAACCGCAAGTAATCACGATCTTGTTCCGAGGAAACCTTCCACCAGAAGATCAACGTGCCCGGACCTCGCACTTCCGTTTTCAAGTAGTTGTACTCGCTGTGCTCAATCGCGCCGCTCTGCGCCGCGTCCACACCATCGTGCGCCGTCGTGGAAAGCTGGCCCTGCCAAGGCTGGCTTTTGCCGCCGTAACTGAAACTCATTCCCGCGCCGTCCAACGCCTGCGCGAACGAGACATTCACGCCGGGCTGCAATCGCGCGACTGCGCTCGTGACGCTCCCGGCGCTGTTGCTCAACACGACGGAGTAAATTCCCAACCGCGGGGTCTGCATATTGGCAATCGTGAGCGTGGTCGTGGTTGCGCCGCTGATGCCATTGCCATCGGA
>DATHKK010000210.1:0-3707 GCA_035489355.1 Candidatus Limnocylindria bacterium | reverse complement strand
GCTTCGCGGCGACAGCTTTGGCCACGATGCGGCTGTTTTCGCCGGCGAGCATGAGGGCCGAGCCGAGCACCGCTTCTTCGCCGTTGTAAGTCGAGGCACCGGAGCGCACGGCCTTGCCGATGCCGACTTCCGCCACATCCTTCACGCGCAACGGCGTTGTTCTGGCGCCGAACTTGAGCGGCAGTCGTTCAATGTCCTCAACTGATTGCACGCGACCCGCCGCGCGCACGGCGACCTGCTCGCCGCCGAGTTGAATGACGCTGCCGCCAGCGTTCTCGACGTTCTCGCCAATGGACTCGGCGATTTCACTGAAGGACATGCCGACGCTTTTGAGCTTGTCGGGATTGGGCTGAATGACGATTTGCTTTTCGTAGCCGCCACTCGAATTCACTTCGGCTAGGCCCGGCGTGGAACGCAGACGCGGTTTGATGGTGTAGTCGTGAATGAGTTTCAAATCCATCAACTGCGCATCGCGCGTCGGTGGCTTGTTCGTGGCGTCGGCGGTGTATTCGACGACGTAATAATAGATTTCGCCGAGTCCCGTGCTGATGGGTGCAAGCTTCGGCGTCAGACCCGAAGGGAGTTCATCCACTACAGTTTGCAATCGCTCGCTCACCAACTGGCGCGAGCGATAGATGTCCGTGCCCTCCTCGAAGACGAGCGTGACTTGCGAGAGACCAAACTTGGAGAGGGAACGCAACTCGATGAGGCCTGGAATCCCAGACATCTCGTTCTCGATCGGAAAGGTGACGAGCTTTTCGATTTCTTCGGGCGCGAGCGCGGGGACTTGCGTGTTCACCTGCACCTGGACGTTCGTGATGTCCGGCACGGCATCGATCGGCAGCCGCAGTGCGGAGAACACACCAATGCCAATGAGGACGACCGTGGCGATCAAAACAAACACCCGTTGGCGAACAGAAAATTCAAGGAGGCGGTTGAGCATAATTAGTGAGAGTGGCCGCCGCCTTTGGTCGCACGCAGTTCAATCAGCCAGAGCGTTTCAACTGGTTTCGTTACGACCTGATCGCCCGCGAGCAATCCGTCGGTGATTTCCACCCAGCCCTCGGCGTCGGTGCCGGTTTTGACGGCCGTGCGAAGATATGCGTCGCCATTCACAGCATACACGAACGAACCTTCCGATGTCCGCAACACCGCGGAACGTGGAACAACCGTGACGCTTTCTTCGCGGGGCAGGTTCACGGTCCCGGCAATAAACTCGCCAGGCTTTAGCGCCGCGGCTCCATTAGAGACACCGACGACGATTTCGGATTCGCCAAGCGCCAGCGCCTTTTGAACGGCTACCACCACTCCAGCCAGCGGCCTGTTTGTGCCCTTCAACAATTGAACAGGTTGCCCGGCTTTCACCGCCGCAGCCGCGTCCGACGTGACCAGCCCTGAACCATGCACGTCGCAGCCTGAATGGTCTTGCTGATTGAAAGTGTGATGATGTTTCTCCCCGAACACCTGGACGCTGAAGCGGAGTTGCTTGGGCAACTTCCGTTCGGTAACGTCCACGACTTCGACGCCGAGAATCTTTCGCGTCTCATCTTTCAGACTGATGCCCTTGCCTGCCTTGAACGCAGCGCCGGAGGGCGATTCATCGCCGTGGCCGTGGCCGTCATCCTTACCTTCCGTTTTTGCGTGGTCGTGGCCGTCACCTTCCTTGTGTTTACCGCAGCCCCATCCAACAAATGCCACGCACGTAACAACGACCGAAATGGTCCGTGAGAACTTCATTTCGGCTCTTCCTTGTTTGGCGTCGCTACGGGTTTGGGAGAAACGCCCGTGAGTAGCTCCAGTTGTTGGCGGCTTTCCAACGCCTCGCGTTGCGTATCCAGAATCGCTTCGGTGGCTTCGATGTATTTCTCCTGAAGTTCGACATACGTCGCGACGGGCAAGGAACCCAAACGATAGTGGCGATCGCCGAGTTCGGCGGCTTCGCGCAATTGGTCGAGCGCGTTCGTGCGCCAGAAAGACATTTGATCGACGAACGCATTGTAGGCAGCGGCGCGTTCACGAACGTCTCTTTCGACCTGGCGCAACGTCACGAAGAACGAAGCTTCGGCCTGCTGCGCTCGCGCCTTCGATGTTTCGATATTGCCGGTGTTGCGATTCCACAACGGCAGCGGCATGGAGACGCCCACGCCCACGACGCGCTCGGTTTCGGAAGCTTTTTCCTGCGAATAAAAGGGACCGACTGTAACCGTGGGCCAGCGTTCGTTCTTCGAGAGATCGACGCGCAATCCTTGCTGCGCCAATTCCACTTCGCGCGAGCGAATTTCAAAATTGTTCGAGCGCGCTGTTAAGACAAGCGCCTCCACGGGAAGCGGTTCTGGGAATTTCAGCTCGCTGCTCGTGACGACAACCGGCGACGCAAGAGGAGCGCCGCGCAACTGATTCAATTCGTAGAGCGCGATCTGCGCGTCCCTGGTGGTGAGTGCGGCGCGACGCTTCGCGACAATGACACTGCCCTCGATGATTCGTGTTTCGAGCAGCGGTGTGATACCGGCAGGATCGCGTTGCAATATTACTTCGGCCAATTCCTGACCGCGTTGCGCGACTTGCTGTGCGGCGGCAGCTTTCTGCTGGGCGACACCTAGACCATAGCCGACCGTTCGCACGCGCGCGGCAAGTGCCGCTTGGAACTGCGTGTAGCCGAGTTCGGCTAATTCAATTTGCCGGTTGGCCACAGCCTTCCGTAACGCAAGGCGACCGGGATATTCGAACGGTTGCTGAACGGAGACGGACCACGCCATCCCTTCGGCAGACAGGCCGCCACCGGTCGCGCGCTTGCGGCCGAGGTCCCCGCTTACCTCGGGGTTTGGATACGTGCCAGCCTGTCGGCGCTCGCCCTTCGCGACGGCGATTTCTGCTTTGTAGAAGTTGAGTTCAGGGTTCTTCTCCAACGCTTCGGCCACAAGCGAATCGAGCGACACCGCTTGCGCCTGAGCGTTAGCCTTCGCGGACAAACTCTCTTGCGCTTCTGACTCGGCGAGGAACCACGCCGAACCACACAAAATCAAAGGGACAATAAATTTCATTTTCATAACTGAAAAAACACAATGGAAACGGACAGATAACGGCGCGTGTAAACACACGACACCCCTGCGAATGAATGGACCTCAGAAAGAGGGCCGGAGATTAAGCGAGAGAGGGAGCGCGCGGCGGAAGGGCCACACGAGAGAAGAATTTCCAGCTAACTGGTATTTCAGGTGGCGCCGCTGTCACGGGAGACGCCTGTGCCGCTGGAACGATGTCCAGCAGCGAGAATTGGAGCAAAAGAATCGTGAGAGAAGGCGTGGGCACTGTAGTCAGTGTTTCGGAAACCTTGTATGAAGCGCTTTCCAACGTAGAACACGCATCGTCGTCGCAGTCGTTCTTTGGAGAATCGTGCGATGCTTTTTCAGGATTCTGCGCCGCTTCCGCTGCGCACTTGAAGAACTCGAAGCCCGGAAGGTTCTCCCACGCGCAATGGGAGGTGATAGGCACCCACAAAAACGCGAGAACAACGGCAAAAATTTGAAGCAGTCGCTTCACAAGGCAAACAGATACGTGACACAAGACTTCGACACAACCGGAGATTCTCTTTACTCCTTTCCTCTGCATCATCGTTTGATGCACTAAAATAAGTAGTTAACAAGTAATGAAGTATAGAGCCGTCGGCAACGCCCCTTGAACCGCCAGAAAATCGTCTTCGTCGGTGCCGA
>DATHKK010000209.1:0-8058 GCA_035489355.1 Candidatus Limnocylindria bacterium | reverse complement strand
CACATCGAGCCGTTCACCTGTTTGCGTGAGTTCGCCAGTCGTGAAAATTTTGGAAGTAGAAACGGGCCGCGAGCCGTGACCGACCTGGATGCCGGTGGGAACCTGGTTGCCCGCTCCCGCCTCGGCGCCCGCCGCGCGCGTGGTTTGATAAAGCAAATCCTGGAACTCGATCTTGCTCTTCTTGAAGCCGGTGGTGTTGACGTTCGCGAGGTTGTTCGAGATGACGTCGAGGTTCATCTGCTGGGACTGCATCCCGGCAGCGGAGGAATAGAGGGCGCGCATCATAAGTTAAGAGGGAGTTCCAAGTTCCGTAATCATTCGGCCGAGACGTTCGTCCTGCAACTGCACCACCTTCTGGTTTGCCTCAAACGAGCGCATGGCCGTGATCATGTTCGCCATTTCCGCCGTCGCTGATGTGTTGCTGCCTTCGAGCCAGCCTTGGCGGAGCGTCGCTTTGGCGGCGGTGACAGGTTGGAGATTGGCATCGCGCGCCTCGAACAATCCGCCACCCACTTGCGTGAGCAACTTGGGATTGTTGAAGTTCACCACTTTCAAACTGCCTTTAATATCTGCGCCCTGGCTGATGTCGCCGTCGGGCGAAATGGAAATGGGACCGTTGTTCGCGTCGAACTGGAGCGGACCGTTCTCGCCGAGAACGAGGAAACCTTGCTTCGTCACAAGCTGGCTTTGCGCGTTCAATTGAAATTCGCCGTCGCGCGTGTAAGCGCGTCCGCCGCTCGGCAATTGCACTTCGAAGAAACCGGGGCCTTCGATGGCCACGTCGGTTTTGACTCCGGTCGTTTTGAGTTCGCCGCCGGAAAAATTCGTGAACGCTGCGGAGGTCGGAAGCATCGAGGGCAACGGTGCGCCCGCGCGCGTGATGTCGCCGTGCGGCATGAGTCCCGCCTGAATCGCCGCAAAGGACATCTCCTGTTTCTTGAAGCCGGGCACGGAGCCGGCGGCGAGATTCTCCGAGATCAATTCCTGCCAGCGCGCGTTGGCATTCATCGCGGCGGCGGCTTGATAGAAACTCACATTCATTCCGGGAGTGCTTAGCAGCGGGGGTGCCACGAGAGTTGATGGGCTGTTTCCACACTATTTGCGCGTGACACCGTGGCGAAGGGAAGAATTTGCAGAGCGTTCGAGGAAAATTCTGCCGGGTGGAACGACCAAGATGGGAGTAGGCGTCTCGGCCGCAGTTTTCCGCCGAAAACATCCGCATAGCGTTATCGCGATTTGGTTGAGATGTGCGCTCTCGTTCCAGTCGGCAGACGCCAACTGGGGCGACCGGGACGGTCGCGCTCCCAACTTCAATACACGCACTGCAACTCAATCACTTCACCGCACGCGCATTGCACGCGGATGCCGGTGATGCGGTCGCCCTCGCGAACCAATGAAACTTGTGCTTTAGCCTCGTGCCCATTGTGCGTTTTAGCCGGAGAAGCCGCGTTCGCTACCGAAGCAATCGGCTGAAATGGAACCGCCGCGCCAATCGCCGCCGGAACGACTTTCACGCGAAAAGGTTCTGCGGCATCGGACGCCGAACTCTTCGTTGTGAAGGGAATAAATGCTTCAGTCATTGGAACGCGCCTCGAGTTGCTTCACCTTCAACATCACGGTCACGCGGCGATTCATCTCGTCCGTCGCCTCGGTGCCATCCAACGGCTTTGTGCCGCCGAAGCCGGTGACTCTCGCGATCTGTTTTGGCAACACGCCATTATGAACTAATAAACGGCGCGCGGTGTTGGCGCGATCGGCGGAAAGCTCCCAGTCGCCGTAATCTTCCTTCAACGGCTTGCGCCCTTCCTCGGTGTGGCCATTCACTTCCACGTTGAAAGTGGTGTAGCGCGAGATTTCCCACGCCAGTGTCGAGACGACCCACGATCCGTACTCGGTCAATTTAGCCGAGTCCTGTTCGAAGATCGGTTTGCGCGAACGATCGAAAATACTGACGTGCAATCCGTCCGAGGTGAGCTGGAGCTTCACTGGGTTCGTCTCTTCCTGGTTCTGCTGAAACATCTTGGCGAGGTCTTCGGTGATCTTGCGCAGCAATTCCATCTCGACGGCGTTGACCGACTCGAACTGCCCGCGCTGCTCGTGCGTCGCCTGCACGTCCTTGTTGGGAATGATGCCCATCGACTCTTTGGTCGCGGAGGAAAATGGATTGCGGAAGGCGCGCTCGATCGCTTCTTTGATCTTCGTGTCCTGCGCCGTGAGCCACAGCACGAGGAACAGCGCCATCATCGCCGTGACAAAGTCCGCGTAGGCGACCTTCCAGGCTCCGCCGTGATGTCCATGTTTTTTTGCCATGGCGTCACTTCGAGCCGGACACCGCGGCCTTCAACATTACTTCCATATCGTCGGCCGAGCAGCGCAGTTCGTTGCTCAAGCTGCGCCGGCCCATTTCGCATGCCATGAGCGGCGCCATGCCGTTGGCGAACGCGATGACGCACGTCGCGATGCAGCGCGAGTATTTCGTCTCCGCCGCGCCAATGAATTCCATGTTCACCGCCAGCGGATTCATGAAGCCATAGGAAATAAAAATGCCGAGGAACGTTCCGACCAGCGCAGCGCCGACCTTGTGCCCGATCTCTTCAATCGGTCCCGAAATCGCGCCCATCGTGATGACGATGCCGAGCACCGCGGCCACGATGCCGAAGCCGGGCATGGCGTCGGCGGCCTTCGTGAGCACGCTGATCGGGGCGTGATGTTCGTCCTCCATGCGCTCGAGTTCGAGTTCCATCAAGCCGTGCAACTGCTCGGGCTTGATCTTACCGTCGATGATCGGCCGCAAGCCGCCGCACAGAAATTCAATCGCTTCCTTGTTCTTCAGCACGCTCGGATATTTTTTGAAAATGGCGCTGGTCTCGGGATTGATGACGTGTTCTTCGAGCGCGATCATGCCGTTGCGCCGCCCAACGAGGAACAGTTCGTAAAGAGCTTTGAAGAGATCGTCGTAGGAATTTCTTTTGTAGGGCGTGCCTTTGAGCGCGTGAATCAAACCTTTGACGAGGTCGATCAAAATTTTCTTGGGCGACATGATCACCAGAGCGCCAAGGGCCGAGCCGGCGATGATGATGAGTTCAGACAAGTGCATGAGCGAGCCGATGTGCCCGCCGGCCATCAAGAAGCCGCCCAGCACGGACCCAATTACGATGAGTGCTCCAACGAAGATGATCATTTTTTGAAAAGCCGCACGGCTTCAGAGCTGCGTTCCACTTTTTCCAGGAAAGCGCGGATGGAAAGAATGGCTTGCGCGTGAATTTGGCTGACGCGCGATTCGCTGATGCCGAACGCCTCGGCAATTTCCCGCAGCCGCAAATCTTCGTAGTAATAAAGCGCGAGGACCTTGCGCTGCATCTCGGGCAGCGCCTTGATGCGTTGCGCGATCAACTCCGCCATCTCGCGCCGTTCGATGTCGTCGACGGGCGAACTTTGGCTCGGGTCGCAAACGATCTCGGCCATCGCGCGGCTGGTTTCTTCGTCGGGCGAAGAGGCGGAATCGAGGCACACAAAAGTCGTCGGGCGCACTTCCTCCAGCCAGCGCTGATAGTCTTCCAGAGAAATTTTTAGCTCAGCAGCAACCTGTCGCTCGGTCGCCGGCTCCGAGTGCCGTTGTTCCAATTCCAGCATCGCGTTTTGGATGCGACGCGCCTTATCGCGCACGGTTCGCGAAGCCCAATCATTGCGCCGGAGTTCATCGATGACTGCGCCGCGAATACGAAAGCGGGCGTAGGTCTCGAAGCATGCGCCCTGGTTTGGTTTGAAATTCCGTAACGCGTGCAGCAGCCCGATGACACCAGCGCTCTGTAGCTCTTCGATCTCGAGGTGCGGCGGGAGAGTCATCGCCAGTCGGCCGACGATGGCTTTCACCAGCGGGATGTATTGCTCGATGAGATCGTTCTCCGTTTGCAAATCGTTGGACACGCGGTAGCGCTGCCACAGCGTCTGGCATGACGAGACCTCAGTCGTTTGCTCCGCGAGCAACACAGGGGATGGGGAAGAGCCAGCCATAAATTATTGTTCAGGGAGTCGAACGTTCCTCTTGTTCGGCAGGCGGCGCCGCCAAACGTTTCTCAGCCGCGTCGCGCAGGCTGCGGACCCAGACGCGGCCCCACCAGCGCAGCATCACGCCGCCGATCAAAGCGGCCGCGCAGGCGCGCCACAATGCGGCGGGCCATTGACCACTGTCCGCGAGGCCGAAGAGCAATCCGATGCTCAGTCCGATCAACCCGCCCAGTATCATCAAGGATTTCATTCTGCTTCCGTTCGCGAGTGCTTAGCAGGGGGTTTGCCAGCGGCGGCGCGCGCCGAAGATTCGTCGGAAGCGCGGATTTCCGCGGGAAACAGAGCCTCGGGCGTGGCGCGCAAGAATTGCCCCGGAATATTTTGCCCAGCGCCCAGGAAGCTCAGCGAGTAATTCGTGCCGAGCACGAAGTTCCAGAGCTTGCTCCAGCGCGGCTCTTCGTCGAGGTGCGTGAAGAGCAAGTCGGTGATGGGCAAGCGCGCGAAGGCCCGCACCTGCGTTTGCAGCAACGTCGTGTCGTAGGCGGCGTTCATCACCAGCGACACGCTCGCGCCAGGCATGGTGCTTAAGAGCCTTTCCAGCTTGGCCAGCGCGACGGTGTCGCCCGTTTCGACGCCCGGGAGATCGATGAACAGATTCTCTTCCAGCCACGTGGCGCCGGGATTCCACGCGCGCTCGATGGGCACGTTGAGAATCTCCGCATGAACACTCAGTGCTTCGGCGAGATTGGCGCGCGGCACATCCAAGCGCCAAACGCGGGCGCTGGCGCCGTCCAGGAGCGCGGCTTGCGTGAGCCATTTGCAAATCGTGGTCGTCTTGCCGCTGCCCGGTGTGCCGATGAAAACGTGGAGCCGTGACGGGGCGCGATTACTTTTCCAAAACCCCGCAAGAGTCGAACGCAGCACGGCCAGTTCGGAGCGAAGCGATTGCGGAGCGACCTCTCCGTATTGCTGACGCAAACGCTCCATCACACGCTCGGCGTTCAGCGAGGAAATGCCCATTGTTTGCAAGAGAGAGGGGCTTTGCCATGCACCGACCGCGCCGGGCATCGTGAAATAGCTTCCAATGCGTCTGCTTGGTGATTCGGGATTCGTGGCTTCCGCTGGCGCAGGCGGCAGCGACACCATGTCGTCGGCTTCGCGCACATCGAGCAAGGAGGCCGCAGGTTGCGACTGCGCCGAATGGGAAGCGGGCGCTGCATTGGCATCCGGCACGCACGCGAGCACTTCGATCTGGGACTTGTTCCACAGCCGCGAAAGGCCGTTCACCGGCAGCTTGCGCACATTCAAAACGACCGCTTCCGGCCCCAGTCGCGCGCGAATTTGCTTCACGGCATCCGACGCGCTTTCAGCAATGAAGGGAACAATGTTCATGTGAGAATCACTTACTCAGTCGCCGCGGCCAGTACTGCCGCGTTTTGAATTTCCACTCGCGAAGGGACTTCGGAGTACGACAGCACGGCGAGATCGTTGAACGTGCTCTCGAAGAATCTTCGGAAGGCGAGGCGCAATTGCGGCGCGCACAAAACCACCGGTGGGTGCCCGGCCGCCAGCATCTGCTGGATGAACTTCGTCAGCGATTCGACCACGGAGCGCGCGAGCTTCGGCTCCATGACCAGCGAGACTTCCGTCGGGCTTTGCCGTAGTCCTTGCGCAAGCTGTTGCTCCAATCGCGGATCGAGCGTGATGGCACGCACGCTTCCCGTGGGCATCTGGAACGACTTCACGATCTGCGCGCCGAGCGCACGCCTGGCGTGTTCGGAAAGCTCGTCGGGATTCTTCGTGAGATGCGCATAGTCGCTGACTTTTTCGAGGATGGCCGAGAGGTTGCGAATCGAGACGCCTTCCGCCAGGAGGTTCTGCAACACGCGCTGCACCTGGCCCACGGTGAGTTGTGACGGGATCAATTCGTTCACCACTGTGGCGTGCGTTTGCTTCAAGTTATCGAGCAATTGCTGCACGTCCTGGCGGCTGAGAATCTCCGAACAGTTGCGTTTCAGCGTTTCGGAAAGATGCGTGACCAGCACGGACGCGGCATCGACGAGCGTGTAGCCGGCCAGCTCAGCCGTCTTGCGCTCCACTTCGGTAATCCACGTCGCAGGCAGATGAAACACCGGCTCCACCGTCCGCACGCCTTTCAACTGCGTCTTGCTGTTGGTGGCATTCATCGCGAGCCAATGGCCGGGCATCAATTGGCCTTGCGCCACCGACTGGCCCTTGATGAGAAACCGATACTCGTTCGTGCCGAGTTGCAGATTATCGCGCAGACGAATAGGCGGAATGATCATGCCCATCTCACCGGCAAAATTCCGTCGGACGCCTGTGACGCGATCCAACAAGTCGCCGCCCTTGCGCGCGTCGGCGAGACTCACAATGCCATAGCCAAGTTCAATTTGGACCGCATCAATGTGCAGCAAAGTTTCGAGTTTTTCCGCGGGCTTGGCCTCGGGGGCTGCGTTGGCGCCGGCTTTTGCTTCGCCGCCTTTCCCCGTGGCCGCATGAGCAACCGCGCTGCGGCCCTGCGGCATCCCATGTTTGTGCAACGTGTGCGCCAGTGCGCCGGTGATGGCTGCAAGCACGAAAAATGGAATCAACGGCATGCCCGGGATCAATCCCAACAGCGCGAGCATGGCCGAGAGAATCGCCAGCGCGCGCGGAGAGAACAGGAGTTGGCTGCCGAGTTCCTGGCCGAGATCGTTCTTCGACGCCGCGCGCGTCACGAGGATGCCCGCGGCCGTCGAAGTGATTAGCGCCGGGATCTGGGAGACCAGACCGTCACCAATCGAAAGGATTGTGAATCGTTGCAGGGCTTCGCTCATCGACATGCCGCGTTGCGCCATGCCGATCGCGAACCCGCCCACGATGTTGATGAGCGTGATGAGAATCGCCGCGATAGCGTCGCCGCGCACGAATTTGCTGGCACCGTCCATCGCGCCGTAGAAGTCCGCTTCGCCTTCCACTGTTTTGCGGCGCGCGCGCGCTTCAGCTTCGTTGATCACGCCGGCGTTGAGTTCCGCGTCGATGGCCATCTGCTTTCCGGGCAGCGCATCGAGTGTGAAGCGCGCCGCGACTTCCGCGATGCGCCCCGCGCCCTTGGTGATCACGATGAAGTTGATCAGCACGAGGATGAAGAACACGACGAGGCCCACGACGTAATTGCCGCGCACGACGAAATTCCCGAACGCCTCGATGATGTGTCCCGCGTAGCCGTCGAGCAGAATGAGCCGCGTCGAAGCCACATTGAGCGCGAGCCGGAAAAGCGTGACGAACAAGAGCAGCGTCGGGAACCCGGAGAATTCCGCCGGTGTCTTCAGGTAAAGGATCACCAGCAGCGTCAGCAAAGAAAGCGCGATGCTCACCGCCAGCAGCACATCGAGGATGAACGGCGGCACCGGCATGATCAGCAGCAGGATGGTGCCGAAGACCCCTCCGATCATCCAAAGATCTCCGTGGCGGAGAAGTCGTCGTAAACTGTTGCTCAAAGCTGCCATGAACGCGTCACGGCGGCTTAGCTATCCACGCGCCAAGCGGGAAAAAGGCGTTCTACGCGGTGAGCTGGCGAACTGCGGCAAAGGTTGCCGGGTGCGGCGGGAAGAAACTGCCGTGAGTCGTCATCAGCAAGTTAGAGTAGTTGCCAAAAGTAATTTCCAACTCGAGCACCGTTGAGTCGAATCGAGCATCGCTCCCTTCACCCCCGGCCCTCTCCCTCTGAAGGAGAGCTTCACATGAAGGCATCCGTCCCGGTTTTCGCCGTCTACATCACAAGCGGGCACCTCTTGTCCCATCCGCGTAGAAGGCCCGGATTGCATGGTCCAACGTGCCTCCAAGGTCGGTGATGACCGAAACAAGAAAACACGAAACAAAAAAAGAAAGACGAGTTATGAGAATACAATGTAGTTCGATGGTTGGTTGGCGGCTGGTTCCACTGCTGGTTGCCGGCTTGGGAACTTTGATCCAGACGGTCAACGCGCAACAAAACTTCCGCACGGTGACTGTGGGAGGCGGAGGGAGTGGCCAGGGGTTTATTCAGGG
>DATHKK010000208.1:0-3011 GCA_035489355.1 Candidatus Limnocylindria bacterium | reverse complement strand
CACCGCCGCTCTCGTGCGCCAACCTTTGTGATCGTTCCAGCACGAACCAGAGATCATCACTCACCGGCACAGCTTTTCCCTCGCCTGACGAGCGCGACAACGTGCTCAGTTCGCTGTCGAATTCGTAATCACTCATCACGTCGTTCAATTGCTTGATGCGTGCAAAGGCGTTGCTGGAAGCCGTGTCCGCCGAGGCGCGATCCGGCGCGTAGAGCACCATGCGAAAGGGCAACCCCATTTGCGGCTGTTGAAACTCGTAGCGTTGTAAGGTCCGCGTGGGCGAAGTGCAGGAAACCAGAAATGCCGCGAAGAAAAGTGCAGCGCCGCAAACCATCAGCCGACTCGCTTTAACCAAAACATTCACGCGCGAAAACTCCGGGAGTTCAGATGTGTTGTCGAGCGATGAGGATTTGGCCTTCTCTTGAGATGTTCAATCAATGGCAATCTCACCCCCACCCGCGTGGGCCGATTTCAAACACGCTGCCATGACCTGCTGAGTTCTCAGCGCCATGTCCGGCCAGAGATCGTTGAGTTCACTCGAGCGAACCTGCGTCGCGAAGTTGCGGAACAGATTTGTCTCCTGCGACGTGGGATGGCTGTTGCTGTATTCGGGCACGGTCACGCGGCGCCAGTGGGCCTCCATGTTGAAGTCGCACCCCGTCACCGTGTGCGCCGCGTTGTTGACTTCGAACTCCAACTCATCGCCAAAGAACGGCGCGACGAAGTCGGACACGCGCAGGTAACCTTTGCTTCCGCTGATGCAAGCCCACTGCTCGATGTGCGTCAGGAACGAGCAATAGAAACTCGAAGAAACGCCGTTCTCGAAAAACAATTCGCCAGAGAACTCGGTCGGCACTGCGGCCGAACTGCCTTGCCCACGCACGTCGGCTAGAATGCGGCCGGTGACATGGTGAGGCATTTGCCAGTTCATCGCCCAGAGCGCGAATCGGATGCAATACCAGCCGAGATCGCCAAGACATCCGTACGGTTCGAGTGCGCTGTTAGCCCGGATGTTTCGGGCGAAAAATTCGTCCGACGCGCAAAAGCTGAAGGCGGAGGTGATGCGTTTGATCGGTCCGACGCTCCCGCCGTCATCCAACACCTGGCGCATGCTCTCCAGCCGGCGACTGTGCATGAACATCACACCGTCCAAAAACTGCACGCGATGCTGGCGACACGCGTCGATCATTTCCCGAAGCTCGGCGACATTCGTGGCGCACGGCTTTTCGCAAACGATGTGTTTGCCCGCTTCCGCCGCGCGCATGACCCACTCCTTTCGCAGCCCGGTGGGCAAAGGAATGTAAACCGCATCCACGTCCTTCGACGCGAGCAACTCTTCATAGCTGCCCAGCGGTCGCGGCGCCGCATCGAACGGAACATCCGCCTGGCATCCGTCGATGAACGTGCGAGCGCGGTCCACATCACGGCTCGCGACGGCCGCGATGGTTCCGTTGCCACTGTTGCGAATGGCCTTCCAGTTTTTGCGCCCAATCTGGGCCGTGCTGAGAAAACCCCAGCGCAATTTGTTTTCGTTCGTGGACATCATGATCGTTCGGTTGTCGAACAGAGACTGTGTAGCGCGCAAGATACAACTTTCACAGATTCTGCGGTTTGAATTTCTTGCGCAGGTTGATCGAGCGGCCCGAGATCATGAACACGCCGTCGCCGCGGTAATGAAACGTCTCGGGATATTTCGGCGAAGTGGCCACGTGCGCTTTCACAACCTCCCAAATGAAGAGTCCGCGTTTGGAAATCATGCTGCCATCGGCCAGCTTGCACTCGAAGTTCGCGTAACACTCCTTGATCAACGGCGCGCTGACCTTCGCGCCCGGCAGCGGCGTGAGCGCGAACTTCTCGAACTTATCGATCTTGTCACCCGAGCAATTGCCGATGCCGACCGCCTCGTTCATGAGATCAGTTGTTGGAACGTTGATCACGCATTCCTTGCTCCGCCGAATCATCTCGAAGCTGTGATTCTCCTCCCAGATGTAGCACCCGAACAGCGCCGGGGTGAATTCCATCATCATGTGCCAGCCCATCGTCATGATGTTGGTCTTTCCCTTCCACGCCGAACTCACGAGCACGATGGGCCCCGGCTCCAGGCAGCGGCGGATTTGATCGAGCGGAAAGTCTCGCTTGTGAAACGTTCTCTTCTTCATTGCGGCCCAACTTACAGGAACATTCCTCCCGACGCCTCCACCCGTTGCGCATTGACGCAGCGGCCTTCCTTTGAACAGAGAAACGAAACGACACCGGCGATGTCCTCCGGCACGCCGACGCGTCCAAGCGCGATGACGGAGTTGAAGAACTCGCGCGCGCCCGCGTGCGATAGCGCCTCGCGCGTGAACGATCACTTCACCAGCAGCAACAGCCACGTGACGAGGAATGCAACTGGAACAAACGCCGGAATCGTCAAGCCAACCCGGCGCGTCCAAGCGCGTCCCTGAACATGGCTGGCGTCAAAGCTGGGATGCCTGGCCGCAAGAACTCGCAAGTCACGCATGGCCAAAATGCCGGCGAGAATTGCCAGCCAGATGAGGGCGGTCACGGCAATGGAGGTAAGCGGAATCAACTTAACTTCACGACCAAGTTCACCGGGCGCGGACTGGGCTTGGCAGCGGTGCTCGGCATTGTTCGCGGACACAAAGGCGCGCTCGGTGTTTCGTTTCTGAATCCGCCGAGCGGCGCAGCCATCGGCGCGAGCAGCGGAGCATTTTCGTGGACGCCGACCAATTCTCAACTCGGCACAACGACCATTCGCGTGCGGCTCGCGGACGATGGCTCGCCGAGCCTGAGCGCGACGCAGAGTTTCGACATCCGTGTCGAACCACCGCCCCTCTTGGCTCCGTTGGTGTTGTCGAACGCCAATGTCCATCTTACATGGAGCGCGATCAAAAACCTCGCTTATCGCGCGCAACACAAGTCCGACCTAGGCGAATCAAACTGGAACAACCTCGCCGGCGATTTGACGGCAACATCCACATGCGTCGAAAGTGGACACGACCGCCGGC
>DATHKK010000207.1:0-3411 GCA_035489355.1 Candidatus Limnocylindria bacterium | reverse complement strand
TTTCGGGCAATTGCTCCCAGTGCCCTATACGTCCGGTGAATTGGCCCGAACGCCAGTGCGTTGCCGCTTCGAGCGCCCGCTGGTACTCGAAGAACTGCGGCGTCGTCACCAAGGCAACGGGGACGCCATGATTGATCAATGCCGTCATTAGCCAATTGATGCGAACCGGAAACTTGCCGCGTGGATCGCCGTTCTGAGGCCAGAGATAGTGGGCTTCATCCAACACCAAAAGCAGATCGCCGCAACGCAAGGCCGCTTCGACGCGCTCGCGTATCTCAACTGCCTTCGATTTGAGATTGATACTGACACCGAGCGCTTCACCCACGGCTCTAAAGAAGCCCGCTTCGTCGCGGCACGAAGGGCACTGCACATAGCGCGCGCGACCAGGGTTCATCGCGCACCAGGTCTTTGCCGCGACGGTTTTTCCCATTCGCTCGATGCCGTCGATAAGGACAAGCCGGCGTGTACTGGCGGCGTAGTCGAGCGCGTCATAAACTTTCTGGCCTAGCGTTGTGACAACGCCACGCCGCGCGCCTTCGACCCATGATTGCTGATGCTGGAACAATGAAGCGAATAACTCGGCGAAATACCAAGGCGATCGCTCTATGCTGCTTTGCGGGTTCAGGCACAAATCGCGCAGGTGATTTGGCAACTCGCCGACGGCGAAGCTTCCGGAATCGCAGTCCACACCAAACTCTTCCGCATCGGCCTTGGGGAGTTTCCTAAGATTTTTCGGGTTGGCGGCGACCAGGTCCCGCGCTAACCGCTCAAGTCCGCCTTCTGCCCACGAAAGCATTTGAAGGAACCAAACGATCTCGCGTTGCTTCTTATCCACCAGAACAGAACATCGCTTGGCAACAAGGTTAGCCATTAGCCCGCGCTCAAATTCAGGGCTGGAGCAATATCGCTCCTGGCGGAAAGTGCCCCCGTCTTTTGCAATTCGCGTGTTGCTCATTTGTCCCCTGCCCTTTTGGTGTCTCGGATAACTGCGGAAAAAACGTTCACGAGTTTGCTGATTTGTTCTTGGCGTCATGTCGTTGACCTTGGGATGGCTGCCCAGCGTCTGATGCGTGAGGGCGTGGCGGTTCAAGCCGAGCGATTCAACTTGTTTGGCGAGTTTCCAATAGGTCGCACGAAGCTGCGGAATGTTGGCCGACAGCGGAGGTGATTTCAGGACGTATGTTTTGACTGGCGCTTTCGCGACGGCAACTGCGGCCGTCGCTTCTTCCTTTCGCAATTCTTTGAGAATGTCGGGCAAGCCTTCGAGCGCCGGCGCCGCTTCAGGCCGTTGCAACGCCGCTTGTGATGGCGTCAGATTCAGGGCGCGAGCGGCGCGGTGTGTACGATCGAAGCGCCCACGCGTTTCGCGGGCCTTCGTTTCGGCCTTACCGATTTCCGCGTTGAACGCATTTCCAAGTTCGACCGTTGCCGCCGCGACGATGTTCTGGCGAAACTTGGGCGCGAACTTCGCCTTGAGAGTGCAATAGTGCGTTTTGGCGTGTGCTAGGTGCGCGGCGATTTGCGAGTGCGCGCTGGCCATCTGTTCAGGGGTTGCATCCATAGCGGGAAGGTTTTCCAGGCGTTCCACGGCGAAAGGGTTTTGCTTGTTCAGGTCCGTGACGCAAAGCACGTCGGGCAACTCAGGATTGAACCACGCGATCACTTCTTCGCCAACAAGCTGCCCGGTGCGCTCGTTCACGTATCTGTACGTCTGGGTTCCAACCTTGAAATCAATCCCGGTGCGCTTCACGCGGAGCTTGCGCGGATGGTGCGCGAGCAGATAGCGGCACGACGCGTCGAAGCGAATCGGCGGATCGGTTTGGTTCTGAAACTCTTCGAAGGCAACTTCCGGGGCGCGGCCTTCTGTCATTTTTCCGCGTTGCGCCGTGGCGTTGTACTTCTCGCAAATCTCGCGCAGGCGCAATTGCCACTCTTCAAACGAGTAAAAGTATTTCGACGGATGCTCCTTAGCGGCGCGCACCAGCAGAATTTGCTTTTGCACGCGCTCAAACCTTTCGTGCCGTTCATCGCGCCCGATGTATCCACGTTCGCCTTCCATCAAGTCTTGGAGCAAGCCGAGCACATGCTCGACGGGTTTGGCGCGCGGTGTTTTGGCGTGGCGAAACTCAAGGCCCAGATCGCGAAGGCCGCGCTCGGTGTCATTCCACGTATGACTTGAACTCTCGCCCGCGATGATTTTGGAACTCTTCCAAATGCCGTTCTCGAAATAGAATCCGCGGCGGGGCAACCCGTGCGCGTCGCACGTGCGCGTTATCAAGGTGCGGATGGCTTGCGAGTTGTAATTCGGCGAAGGCAAAAGCGCGAACTCCAGCACGCATTTTGAACGCAGATCAATCATGGGCAGGAATTGCCCGCGCATCAGAGCAAACCAGCCTTGGCCATCGGGGACATAGAAGTAAACCGGCAACGTGCAATCGTCGGACTGATACCAGTCGCCCGCGTGGACGCTACTCCAATCGCGATCAATGTGCGGCCCGTTCAACTTCGTCTGGCGCGTTCCGTGGTGAATGTCATCCAAGCGCTCAATCTCCGAATGCACGGACGCACGCACGGCGCGCGGGATGTCAGGCGATGCCACGCTGCGCTCGTAATAGTTCAGCAAGTCGGGACTGAGTTCGCGTTTTTCGGAAAGAGCTTTCCACGCCTGGCTGGCTCGCCCGCCGTGAAACAACGTCGCATGGCCGACTAACTTGTCGCGGTCTTCTACCGTGAGCGTCGGCGCGCGAAAGCGGCCAGAGTTTGTGGCACGACGATCGGCAACCGCGCTTGGCTTGCGGCCATCAGCAACCCAGCGCGCATACTTACGATTGAACTGCACTTCCAATCCCTTTGCCAACGCCAGACATGAGCTTGTAGGTCGCCGTGCCGTCAGCCATGAAGAGGACCGTGTCTTCCCAGCGCGCCATCTCGCGGGCGATGTAGCGGGCGATGAACTGGCCAAGGGCCACTATGCTGTCGGCGTCAATCTCGGAAGGGATGCGAACGATGCCGCCCGCCTTTTCCGGATTCATCGTCACCCATTCGAACTGCGGCGACTTTCCATCGAGCGGTGCGCTCTGCGTGGTGAAGCCGAAGGCCGGGGAGGTCTTGAGGCGGGGCAGTTTGTTCGATGAACCGGAGAGCGGCACGACCATCGCGTACTTGCGTCCAGAGCCATACTCCCAAACGAGTTCTACGACTTCGGCGCGGAAGTTGGTGGGCAACGGGATGTCCGCCGTTGTGAGCGCCGCGCGTTGTTCCATACCGAGCGTTTCGAAGCAACCTTTCAGGATCGCTTCGCGATCCGATTTGAGATGCGTGAGTTTGCCGTGTTTCTCCGCGCCGACGATGGCGACGGAAGCCAGAAACCGGGCGCAACCATCGCTCACGAATTGACCGCGGGCGATGTTC
>DATHKK010000206.1:0-2452 GCA_035489355.1 Candidatus Limnocylindria bacterium | reverse complement strand
CTCCGAGCTACCGACGTAGAAGAGCAACCGATCATCGCTTGGTTGCGAAGACACCTTCCACCAAAAGCTCACCGTGCCCGGACCTTGAACGGTGGTTTGCATCGACGTGGTCTTACTGTGACCGATCGCGCCGCTTTGCGCGGAGTCCGAGCCGTCATGATTCACGTTGGTTTGACCGAACCAGGCCGGAGATCCATTCGTCGTCCAAGTGAGACCCGTTGTATCGAGCGCGTCTGACAAAGAGATCGCGACGGCAGGCGGGGTCGTCGGGGGAACAACAACGTTGGTCGCGTGAACCACCAAGGTCGCGACAGCACTCGTCACCGCGCCAAAGGAATTCGCCACCGCGACGGTGTAGATGCCGGCGTCATTCGTCTTCGCACTCATCAATGAGAAGGTGGCAGCGACGGCGTTCGGCAAATTCACTCCGTTCTTGCGCCATTGATAACTCAACGTCGCCGAGCCATTCGCCACGACGCTGAGACTTACGGGCGAACCTTCGTTCACGGTTTGGCTCAACGGTTGAGTGGAAATTGTCGGCGGCTCTCCGACCACCGTGCTGTGCGCGGCCGCCAAATAAGTAAAGGCCATGCGACCGCCTTCCGTGATGGGGCCGCTGTTGTCCTGCACGTAGGCGCCCGCCTTGAAATAAAAGCCAATGGCTTTCCAGGCGGGATCGGAAGCGAAAAAATCAAAGCTGCGCGTGGTCCCATTGACCGTGATGAACGCGATGCCATCCACGACTTTGATCTGATACGTGATGAGGCTGTTCAACGCGAAGGCGCCCAGGTCAAACTTGGTCTCAGTGTCATTGGCGATATGATCCTTGACCAGTCCTTCGAAACGGCCGCTCCGCACCTGGATCTTGATCAGCGGCGATGTGTCGTAGCCATGCACCTGGCCGATGATGACCTTCCCGGTGCTCGGCAATTGAGTCACCTTGCACCTCGCGTCCAGAACGTGCGTGCCATTCCCGCTCCAATTTACATCGCTATTCCGTCCGTCGATCAACTCGCGCAATTCCGAGCGCGGATAAGTCGCGTTGCTCGTGCGCGCGCCGATGACGGGACACCAAAAAACCATCGCGTTATCGGCGCCCGAGTAAAAATAGTCGCTCGCGTAACCGGCAGTGAGCTGCGGCGTTTTGATCTCCATCGCCTCTCCGGTCGTGCCGCCCGCGGCATCAACGGGAAGCGTCAATTTCCAATGGCTCAGATCGAAGTTACTCGAAGGCGGCGCGGCGGCGCACACGGGAACTGCGGCCCAGCTC
Organism: Candidatus Limnocylindria bacterium; assembly: GCA_035489355.1. Lineage (GTDB taxonomy): Bacteria > Verrucomicrobiota > Verrucomicrobiia > Limisphaerales > SIBH01 > JANNGC01. The sequence continues at coordinate 1,182 of DATHKK010000206.1, read as the reverse complement.
AGCGCGAGCATGACAAAGCGAAAGAGGTTTTTATGGTTCATCAGGAGCGCCGATTTTAGCCCAACACGTTCATGGTTCAATGGGTCGGCGGCAGTTTGTGGAAAATTCTTCAGTGCAGCGTGCAACTGCGATCCGCCCGACGACGCGAATTTTGGAAGTGGACCCGAGTTTGTAGTGTTTAAGTTTCAGTCCCTCTCGCCGCTAATTTTGCATCGCGTCGTTTTTTTGGCGCGATGTAAATGCGTGCGGTTGTTGAAACAAAATCGTCCGACACTTTGCACAAACCTGTGTACAGAGATTTAGCGCGCCCATTTGGCGGGCGTCGCAAAAACTGTTCGGCTTCGGCTCTTTAGTCGGGCTGAAAGTGCTCGGTGCGGTTACGCTCCGGGCTGTGCGTTTCGTGCGCTGCAACGGGTCTGCGACCCGTGAAATTGTCCTCTGCGCCTTCCGGCTTTAACTCCGTTTCAAAGGCGCTGGAATGAGTCTTCAACGGCTGTTCGGCACGCTTGCGAAGTTGCTTCCCTTGCGGGGTGTCGAACGCCTGACGCTTCGCGAGTTCAGAGGTCGCGCGGAAGGTGCTCACTGCTTCCATCAAATCTTTCAGGCTAACGCGGGCGCGGCCGGCCGTCTCGGCGAGTTGCGCTGCGTCGGCTAGGGTGTCAGCAATAGCAGTGAAAGGGTGCGAGGCCGTGGCGGCATAGCCAGCGAGGAATTTGTGTTCAGCGCTGCCGCCGTCCGGCAAGTGATGCTTCACGACAAGTTCAATGTCGTTGCGCGTGGGCTTGGCCGGCAAAACTTCGTAACGGTAAATCCGGCGCTTGAACTGATCACTATTCCAAATCGTTTGGCGCTCCGCCTGGTGCAGACGTTTTGAGAAAAGTGGCGATGCGATAAGCGCCACGGGCACGCCGTGATTGCACAGCGCGGTTTGAATCCAGTCCACCAATTCGGGGCGCGAGTAAATGCGCTCACCTTGGGCGAATGCGTACTGCGATTCATCGAGAACCAACAGGAGGCCACTGCGTTGCATCATGTCTTCGATGCGCGACTGCATATCAGTGGCCTTGCGCATGTAAGATGACGCCAGGCCAAGCGCGCGGGCGATGGCGCGGAAGAACGCAGTTTTATTCGTGACCCCTTGGAGCCGCACGAAACGGGCATCGCCCTTGTGCATTCGGCACC
>DATHKK010000205.1:0-2945 GCA_035489355.1 Candidatus Limnocylindria bacterium | reverse complement strand
GTCGCCTTCGATCATCAGCACCTCGCTCTCCACGACGAGAGTGCCGTGCTCTTCGAAGAGCAAAAGCGCTTTGCGCGTATCGCTCACGACCATGCGCACGACGCTGTGGTCCACCGTGTCGCTGGTGGTGAAGGCGAAGATGTTGATCTTGGCTTCGCGCAACGCGTCGCAAACGCGAGCGAGCGTGCCGGGCCGATTTTCCAGGAAAAGTGCGAGCTGTGTCGTGATGTGCATGTCGTCCTTGTAATGCGGCGCCTCCGTGAGCGCCATCTCGGTGCGCAACTTAGCGGCGGGACCGCGCGCTCCGCCACAAAAATCAACCCTTCGGGGCTGTGAACAAGATCCCGAAATAAAGGGTTGACGCTGGATTTGTGCTGCATCACAGATAACAAACCTGAGCCGCTCCAGTATCGGTAATTCTGATGCAGGTCGAAGCGTTAAAAATTTATTGCGACGTCGTTCGGTTCCACAGCTTCTCGCGTGGCGCCGAAGAGAACGATGTTTTGCAATCGAGCGCAAGCCAAGCGGTGCAGACCATCGAGGAAAATCTCGGCGTGGCGCTGATCGATCGTTCGCGCCGTCCATGGGCCGTCACCGAGGAAGGAAGGGTTTTCTACGAGGGCTGCCGGGAAGTCGTGGATCGCTACTCCGAACTCGTGGCGCGGGTGAAGAACCGGAAGGCCGCGGTGGATTCAGTTATTCGCGTCGCCGCCATTTACTCCGTAAATTTTGCCGACATGGGGCGCTGCGTCGAGCGGTTCACTCAGCTTCATCCCAAGGCGAAGGTGGAAGTGGAATACGCGCATCCAGATCGCGTATGCGAGCGCGTGCTTAGCGACGAAGTGAATCTCGGCATCCTTTCGTATCCGGACGAGCGCAAGGGCGTGTCGGTCATTCCGTGGCGCGAAGAGCCGATGGTCCTGGCGTGCCGGCGCGATCACCGCTTCGCGAAACTCAAGAAGCTCGACGTGAAACAGCTCGCGGACGAAACGCTCGTGGGCTTCGATACGGAGTTGGTGATTTGGAAAAAGATCGATCGCTTTCTGAAAGACCACGGAGTCGAAGCGAATGTGATGGTGCGCTTTGACAACATCGAGGCGATCAAGCGCGCGGTGGAAGCGGGCTCCGGCGTGGCGTTGCTCCCCCGCCCCACGCTCGAAAACGAACTGGAGCTCGGGACGCTCGCCGCCGTGCCGCTGGTGAACAGCGATTTCTCGCGGCCCATCGGAATCATTCATCGCAAGGGACGAAAACTTTACGCGAACACCGAGGCGTTTATTGAAGTGCTGAAAAATGGCGCCAGCACACCGCCACGCAATGGCCATGGCTTGCACGTGAATGGAAAACTGCGCGACGTGAAACCCCGCCCCGGCGCGAAAACCAGATCTTAATATGCTGACTGCACCCAAAGCCCAGGGTCTTTACGACCCGCAATTCGAACACGATGCCTGCGGCGTCGGCTTTATTGCTCACGTCAAAGGCAAGAAATCGCACGCCATCCTGCGCGATGCGCTCGGGGCGCTGGTGAAGTTGAATCACCGCGGCGCTTGTGGTTGCGAAGCGAATACAGGGGATGGGGCGGGCATTCTCATTCAGACGCCGCACGAGTTCCTCAAGGCGGTCACAGCCAAGGAAAAAATTTCGCTGCCGGGTGCGAAGGAATACGGCGTGGGGCAAATCTTCTTGCCGCAGGACGCAGCGCAGCGCGCGGAGTGCGAGAAGTTGTTCACCCAGATCGTTGCCGAGGAAGGGCAGACGGTGTTGGGTTGGCGCACCGTGCCGACGAACAATTCGTCGCTCGGTTTTACGGCCAAGGCTTCCGAGCCGTTTATTCGCCAGGTGTTCATTGGGCGCAACGCCAAGGTCGCCGATGACATGGCGTTCGAGCGCAAGCTCTACGTCATTCGCAAGCGCGCGGAAAATTTGATCCGTTACGGCCGCACGGGCGCGAAGGTGGCGGGCGGCGATCAGTTCTATATCTCGTCGCTCTCGTACAAGACGCTCACCTATAAAGGCATGTTGATGCCGGAGCAGGTCGATCTGTTCTACCCGGACCTCCGCGATGAGACGATGACGACGGCCATTGCGCTGGTGCATTCGCGTTTCAGCACGAACACGTTCCCGAGCTGGCCGCGGGCGCATCCCAATCGCTACATCGCGCACAACGGCGAGATCAACACCCTGCGCGGCAACGTGAACTGGATGAATGCGCGCCAGATGCTTTTCGAAAGCGAAGTGTGGGGCGATGACATCAAGAAGCTGCTGCCCATCGCGAACACAGATGGCTCCGACTCGGCGGTGTTCGACAACTGCCTCGAACTGCTCGTGCTCTCGGGCTATTCGCTACCGCACGCCATGATGATGATGATTCCCGAGCCGTGGGAAAATCATCCGGCGATGCCCGATGAGAAGCGTGCGTTTTATCAGTTCCATAGTTGCCTCATGGAACCGTGGGATGGGCCGGCGTCAATGGCGTTCACCGACGGCATCAAAATGGGCGCGTCGCTCGATCGCAATGGCCTGCGACCGTCGCGCTACTACGTCACGAAGGATGATCTTGTCATCATGGCGTCGGAAGTCGGCGTAGTGGATGTCGCGCCGGAGAACGTGGCTTACAAAGGACGCCTGCAACCGGGCCGCATGTTCCTCATCGACACGGAAGAGGGCCGCATCATTTCCGACGAAGAACTCAAGAAAACTATCGCGACGCAGAAGCCGTATCGCGCGTGGCTCAATGAGAATCTCATCGACTTCGAATCGTTGCCGGAACCGCCGCACAAGCACGAAGGCGATCACGAAACCGTGCTCCAGCGTGAACTGGCGTTCGGCTACACATTCGAAGATTTGCGCCGGCTCATTCTGCCGATGGCGCGTGATGGCGGCGAACCTGTCGGCTCGATGGGCACAGACACACCCCTCGCGGTGCTCTCGGAGAAATCGCAGTT
>DATHKK010000204.1:0-3505 GCA_035489355.1 Candidatus Limnocylindria bacterium | reverse complement strand
GGGAGCAACAGTCTCCACGGGGCGTGACGAACTGCTATGCGGCCTTTTTGCCGCGCTGTTTAAGCAACTCAATACGGGACACGCGCTCAAAGTAGCAGATGACGAAAGCCGGGCCGCCAAGGTCGTGACCGGGGCCGCTGCCAATGATCACCGCACCGTCCGCGACCATTGCGAAGTCAGGATGATTGACGATGTAGGCGCGCCCGTCGTCCATGCTTTCAATTGGCTATCGCGAGGTTCGCGTGCGAGATGTTCCACCAAGCGCTTTCTTCATTCGCAATCCATAAGCTGCGCGCAAATGAAATTTTACCACGGCATCACAAGGAATTTTTCCGGCTCATGGGAGCACAATGATTGCGGGTCACGCCCGAGATAAGGCGGGAGACAGAGCCAAGAGCGACGGCGGTGTTCCAACTGTGCTCGTAGTCGAGGCCGATGAAGGTGATGTCCGTGAGGTCAACGAAGCTGACCGAAGGTAAGAAAATCGAACTAACGATTTTTCCGCGGAAGGGTGGGTTGGAATTACCACCAAAAAATTGCGCGTTATCGATCAGTTCACAAGCAAGCAGGTGCATGACGAATTGATTCGGCGATTGCGGTCGTAGCGCTTTTCTTCCCCCTTCCCCTCCCTGCTTCCTCGTGTAACTTCCCATCGCGATGAAAAGCGCGTTAGCGCTCGTTTGGGCTTTTGCTTTTACCACCACCACAGCTTCCGGTAGATTGCCTGCATGAACGCCACAACGGGCAAATTCAATGAGATATTGGCCACTGTCGAAAAGTTGCCGGTAGAAGATCAGGCCACGCTTGTGGAACTCGTGAATAAACGCATCGCCGCCGCCCGGCGGATGGAAATGGCGCGGGAAATCGCCGAGGCTCGCGGCGAATACCGCCGTGGCAAGGTGAAGCGCGGTTCAGCCGCAGACCTCATGCGCGATCTGCGCGGCAAATGAAACTCGTCTGGTCGTCGAAGTTCACGCTAACAGCGAAGAAGTTGGCGCGGCGCAAACCGGATTTGATCGACGACCTGGAAGCCACCCTCAAGCAACTTGAAGCAGACCCGTATCATCCCGCGCTGCGCACTCACAAACTTTCCGGTGATTTTGATGGATGTTGAGCGTGCTCGGCGGGTTATGACTTCCGCATCGTGTTTGAATTTGTCAGCGCATCCAAAAGTGGCGAGACGGAGATTCATCTGCTCAATCTCGGAACCCACGACGAGGTTTATTGAGCCGTGTTCTCGCTTCCCCTCGCGCCTTCCTCGTGTAACTTCCCGTCGCCATGAAATGCGCGTGGGCGCTCGTTGGGCTTTTACCATGATTGCGACTTTGACTGCTGCTGATTCTGCTACGTCGATGACGACGAATTCCATTCCCGCCATTCCGCCCGATGTGCGGCTCGTCACGCTCGACAATGGCCTTACCCTCTTCATTCGCGAGGACAAGTCCGCGCCGGTCGTTTCGGCGCAGGCGTGGTGTCGCGCGGGGAGCATTCACGAAGATAAGTGGCTCGGGGCGGGCCTTTCGCACGTGCTCGAACACATGCTCTTCAAGGGCACGTCGAATCGGGCGCCGGGGAAAATCGATCAGGAGGTGCAGGACGCGGGTGGTTACATGAACGCTTACACGTCGTTCGACCGCACGGTGTATCACATCGATGTGCCGAACACGGGCGGACGCATCGCCATCGACATTCTCTGCGACATCATGATGAACGCTACGTTGCCCGCCGACGAACTCGGCAAGGAGATGGACGTCATCCGCCGCGAGATGGACATGAACCAGGACGACCCGCGCCAGAAATCCGCGCGCCGGCTCTTCGAGGTCGCTTACACGCGCAGCCCATATCGCTTCACGGTCATCGGCTATCCCGACATCTTCAACGACCTGAAGCGCGAAGATATTTTCAACTACTATCAGGAGAAGTACGCGCCGAATAATATCTTCTTTGTCGTGGTCGGCGACATCAACGCGCAGGAAGTGGAGGAACAAATCCGCGCCGCGTTCGCCAAGGCCAAGGCGCGTCCCATGCCGGCATTCGAACTCGTCGAGGAGCCGAAGCAGGTCGCTCCGCGCGATGTCATCGAGGAAAGCGCCGTCGAGCTTGGGCACATGCACATGAGCTGGCACATTCCGGACGTGCGCCATCCCGACATGCCGCTCATCGACGTGCTCGCGACGTTGCTGGGTAATGGCCGCAGCTCGCGCCTCTTTCGGCAGGTGCGCGAGACGCTGGGCCTGGTGAATTCTGTCGATGCGTGGACTTACACGCCGGGCGGCGCGGGACTCTTCGGCATGAGCGCAGTGGTGGACGCGGACAAGTTCGCGCCCGCGCGCGACGCGATGCTCGCCGAGTTGGAGAAAATGAAGAATGAACTCGTTTCTCCTGAGGAACTGACAAAGGCGGTGAAGCAGTTCACGGTCGCGACGCTCAGCCCGCGCAAGACAATGTGCGGCCAGGCGTCGGACCTTGGCGGAAGTTGGCTGGCCGCGAACGATCTGAATTTTTCGCAGCGTTACCTCGACGCAGTGAAGCGCGTCACGCCGCCGGATTTGCAACGCGTCGGGCGCACGTACCTCGCCGAGCCGGGACGCACGATGTATGTGCTGCTGCCCACAGGCGCAACGCCGCCGGGATTTCAGGCCCGGCCGGCCGCGACGAAGAACGTGGTGCCCAGCACGTAAAGATTTCGAGCGTGCCAGGATCGAATGGTCTGATCTTGCGCGCAACGAGTGAGGGAGTCCGGCTCTCGTTTTGTTCTATCGTCGTTCATGGTCGTTCATCTGCAGTGCTATCGAATGGTTACGGTTTAGTTAGACTCCCTCACCAAACAAGTTTGCCAGGCGCGTGGTCAATTTGCGGCGGGCCACGGAATAGGAAAAGTACTTCAGGCCGAGCTGGTAGTTGATGGCCGCCCATTCGGCGCGCAGGATTTTGTCGCTCAAAACATGTTTCGTTTTCTCCACGACCTGATTGGTCACGAGCTGGCTCATCTCGATGGACTTGAATCCGAGAGGGTCGATGTCGCGCGCAAAGACGGAGTAGGTGTTCACGACGACGGGTTTGCCAAAATAAACAGCTTCGAGAAACGCATTGCCAAATCCTTCATAGTGGCTGGGGTAAGTGACGAGGTCGGCGTGCGGATAGACATCGAAGAGGGTGTAAGTTTTTTTCCCGTCCAGTGTCGTGCCGCGTGTTTCGCTCACGCGGTCGGCGATGAAGCGCACGTCAATTTGAGCGTCCTCGATGCGTTCGCGGAGCATTTGGAGATAGGCGCTGCCTTCGTCGCCGGCCGCATGAGAAATGACGAGCCTGGCGCGCGGATCTTTGAGACGGCGCACGAGTTCGATGGCGTGCTCAATGCCTTTGCGGGCGACCACGCGCGTGGGTTGAAGAATGAAAATGTCATCGTCGCGCAAGCCGATCTCCCGGCGCAAGTCGGCATTGTAGTTATCGATCCCGGTGGGTGGGGTCGCGAAATCCAGGATGTTCGGAATGATCTGCGACG
>DATHKK010000203.1:0-6454 GCA_035489355.1 Candidatus Limnocylindria bacterium | reverse complement strand
CGCTGGACAACTTGAGCAAGCCCTGACCGAAGTGCCATTGCCACATGCGGTTCACAGCCACGCGCGCAAAAAGAGGATTCTCCGGCGCGGTCAGCCAGTCCGCAAAAGCCTCAATGCGTCCATCGCGCAGATCACGCGTCTCTTCGGAAAAAGGCCAGCCGGGCTTGGCAGGATGTTCCTTTTCCGGGCGAGTGGGATCGCCACTGATGAGATAATAAAACTGTTCCTGCTCTCGGAGACGATCGACTTCAACCGTGTAGAATACAGGAATGTTGCCAGCGCCGCGCCGCCCGCCTCCATTACCAGATCCCGCCGCATCGACTTTCGCCTGCAACTCGTTGCGCTTTTCGCGTTCTTCCTTCGTCATGATTTCGGACAACTTGTCGCCATCGATGCGAAGGATCGGAAAATAATCATCGGCGATCTTTTGCTCGGCGACGGTGCGTTGCCTCTCCGGCTTGCGGATGATGGTTTGGATATCCGCGGGAAGCATCAACACGCGCTCCCCGTAGAGCTTCGCTTTGAACGGAGCAACGAATTCATCCAGCGCGCGTTGCGCCGGGCCGCGCTTTCTTTCGATCTCCGCCGCGGCTTTGCCGGCCGCCACCAAATCCGCCGCCGGTGCCAGACTGATCTTGCGCAAGACCAACGGATCGAAGAGGGCTTTCATCGCGTAGAAATCCTTCTGCCCGATCGGATCGTACATGTGATCGTGGCACTTGGCGCAGCCGACGGTCATGCCCATGAAGGCCGTGGAGACTGTTTCCACCGCAGAGATGGCCAGGTCCTGGGGATCCTCTCCTGCGCCACGAGAAAGCAAACCTAACGCAAACATGTCGCCGGGACGAGGCTCACGTTTGGAACGGTAACCGGTGGCGGACATCTGGGTGCGTTCGTTGTAGCGGCGGCCTGTGAGTTGAACCTGGACGAATTCGTTGTAGGGCAGATCGTCATGGAGGGCATTGATCACCCAATCACGCCAAAGATAAATTCCTTGAGCGGCCCGCATGTTTTCATCCGCATCGGCGTAACGCAACACATCCAGCCAGTGGCGCGCGTAACGGACGGCGTGCTGTTCACTCGCCAGAAGTTGATCAACGACTTTCTCGTAGGCGTCGGCGGATTCGTCGGCCAGGAACTCCTGCTGTTGCGAAGGAGACGGAGGAAGGCCAATCAGATCCAGATACACACGTCGCAACAGCGTAAGTTTATCTGCCGGACCAACCGGCTTGAGTTTGCAATTTCTGAATTCCGCATTGAGGAAACGATCAATTGGGTTGGATTCAGGTCCATCCGGCAACGCCGGCCGCACGACTGGTTTCAGCGACCACCAGACGTCTTTGGCTTGGTTGGTTTGGGGGTTGCCGTGACCAGTCGAAGGCAAAGCGCAGAGACAAAGGATCCAGAGCAGCGCCTGATATGGAATTCTTTGGATCACAGGATGATTTTGCCACCGATGACGCCTTTGGTCGATGACGATCGCGCGCTTCATTCTGAATTCCCCGGTTTGGTGGTCTCCGTCGGGCGAACCACCTGCATCATCACCACCGCACTGCTGCAACCCCACGAAGCTCTTCGTCCATCCGTCGTGGGTTGCGGCCAGCGGCACCAGGAAAGATTGTCCGACGCGCGGCGAGCCTGCCACGCGGCCTCGGCGTTCTTCTGCAAACACGGCTCGAAGGTCGCCTCCTCGCCGCGATCTTTCATGAACCGCGCAATCCATCGCACGCCAATTCCATTGAAGCCGCCGCCGTCACCGTTCTATTCACCCGGTGGCAAATAACCGTCTTTGCACATTTGATTCATGGTGTAGAGCGCGGCCTGTCGCGCCTCGTTGGTGTAACTGAGCAGGTTGGCCGCGCCCACGAACGTGCCTTGGTTGAAGGTCAGCGAAAAGCGGGCAATGCGCCCATTAGTGCGGATGCTGTCGTAAACTTTGCCGTCGTCGGTTCAAACAACGTGGCACGCAGCCAAAGAAATGCGTTGGTGGATTTCGTGAAGTAAGAGGTGTCGCCGGTCGCCCGGCCGAGCAGAAAAGCCGCAATGGCTCCGGGACGTTCACGCAGGCGTTCTTGGAGCGATTAGCTGTCTTCCACCACAGGCCGCCACCCAGATTCGTTGACGCCGCTCGCGCATAGACAGATTGAAATTCGTTCGCGCCACATCGCGGAACTCTGTGTGCCGGTCAGCAGATGCGCGAGCGTGCAGGCGATGACCATCCACATTATGTCATCGTTGTATTCGTTGCGCTCCCAGGTCCGTCCGTGGTTGGCGAGAAATCCGCGAAACTGATTGGTGAACATCACGAGCTGTTCCGGATTCCTGGTTCGCACCAGAGTAGCAATTCGGGAACGTTACTTTCCCGCTGCGCCAAGCGTCCTCACCGTCAGCCCAAAGATTGTTCTTAGGAAACTGGAAAAATAGCGTCAAAAAGCACTTGTGAACCAACATCGCTGCATCCGAACGCAATCGAGCCTCGTCTCAAGAGAATTTTCCAATCACTGAATTCAAACAAACAACACACAGAAATTATGAAAAAGCTCACCTCATTCATCATCGCCACAGTCATGTTCGTCAGCGCTTCGTCGCTGCTGGCACAGCAAGCAAAGAAAGCCGCTTCGACAGGCGGCAATAGTCCGCACGAAACCACAAGTGCCGTCATCGATGGTAGTCGGGTTACGATCACTTACGGTCGGCCTTTTACCAAAGACCCGAAGACGGGTGAACCGCGGAAGATTTGGGGCGGGCTGGTGCCGTGGGACAAAGCGTGGCGGACAGGTTCTGACGAAGCGACGCTGCTCATCACGCAAAAGCCACTGGTCGTCGGCGAGACGACGATTCCAGCCGGCGCTTACACGCTCTACACGATTCCGTCCGAGTCAGGCACTTCCAAGCTGGCCATCAGCAAGAACCTTGGCGCGTGGGGCGTCCCGGTGGATGAAAAGAATGATCTGGCGCGCGTGGACATGAAGAAGGAACCGCTGGAGAAGGCGAACGATCAATTCACGATGGCCGTGGCAAAGGGTTCTGTCGGCGGTGGGATCATTAAATTGATGTGGGACAATACCCAGTTCTCCGTGCCGTTTACCGTCAAGAAATAGGTCCGCCGCGGCACATTCCATAGCCAAGTCGGTTCGCTAAAAACCCAGGGCGCACCTGGAAATCAAATGAACGTTATGTCCACGACGCACAGACAGTGTGGGCGGCGGTATTGGTCGCATGCGATGGCGGTGGTTTGCCTGTTGGTGCATCCATTGACAGGCGATTCTCGCGCAGCTGAATCGCCAACGGGGGCGGCCATTCTCCAGGACCTGCGCAGTTTTCGTGAGATGGGGACGGTGCTGCACCTCGCGGCGCATCCCGATGACGAAAACACGCAACTCATTACCTACCTCGCACGAGGACGTGGTTGTCGAACCGGCTACCTTTCGATTACGCGCGGAGATGGTGGACAAAATGAAATCGGGCCGGAGTTCGATGAGAAACTGGGCGTGGCGCGCACTCAGGAATTGATGGCCGCGCGGCGACTCGATGGCGGACGGCAATTCTTCACGCGGGCGATTGACTTCGGGTTTTCAAAGACGCCGGAAGAGACGCTGCGCTTCTGGGATCGCGAACAAGTGCTCGCGGATGTGGTGCGCATTATTCGAACTTTTCGCCCTGATGTGATCGTCACGCGCTTTCCAGTTCCGCCGGGCAGCGGGGGGCATGGCCATCACACGGCCTCGGCGATGCTCGCAGTCGAAGCGTTCAAAGTTTGCGGTGATGCAAAAGCCTTTCCCGAACAACTCACCGAAGGTCTCAAACCGTGGCAACCGAAGCGCGTGCTCTGGAACGGCGGCGGGCGCGGGCGCGGCGGCAACGCAGCCGGTGGTCCAACAGTGCGCGTTGATATTGGCGGCAAAGATCCGGTGACTGATGAACCGTTCGGCGCCATCGCCGGCCGCAGCCGCGCCATGCACAAGACCCAGGGTTTCGGAAACTTCGGCGGTGGGGGCGGAGGCGGTGGAGCGAACGTGCAAACCTTCACGCTGCTGGCGGGCGAACCAGCCACGAATGATCTAATGGATGGCGTGGAGTTGACCTGGAACCGAATCACCGGCGGCGCGGAGATCGGTAAACTCGCGGACGAGGCCATCGCCACTTTCAAATCTGACGATGCCGCGGCAAGCGTGCCGGTGTTGCTCGCCCTTCGCTCGAAGCTGGCCGCTCTCGCTTCCGAACCTTTGGTTGAGGACAAGCGCCAGCAACTCGATGGCCTTCTGAAAAAATGCCTTGGCCTTTCCGTTGAGACGACCGTTCCCACGCCAGAAGTCGCGCCCGGCGAAACAGTAAAACTGCAACACACGGCCCAAATGAGTTCCAAAGTGTCAGTGCGCTGGGCGGCGGTGCGGTATCCTGATCTCAAGCGTGAAATCGCAACGAGCATCCCTTTGACTGCGAACGAAGCCACACATGTTGCGGCGCAAACCATCCCGGCCAACACGCCGCCAACGCAGCCCTATTGGCTGCGCGAAGAAGGCGCGAGCGGAATTTTTCGCGTCGATGACAAGAAACTGATCGGACGTCCGGAGAATTCACCCGCGTTCCCAGTCGAATTTGTTTTTGAGGTCGGCGGCCAAACTCTCGTCGTGGCCGACGAACCGGTTTCTACCGCGGATAGCGGCAAGCTACGAAAGCTCGTAGTGATCTCTCCGGTCGCGCTGAACTTTGGTTCCGCGGTGGCGTTGTTCAAACCAGGGTCGGAAAAGTCTCTTGAAGTCGAGGTCACTGCGGCGCGTTCGGCTGTCGAAGGCACGTTGAGATTGCGCGCTCCGTCAGGCTGGAGCGTGTCACCAACGGGACAGTCGTTCAAGCTTTCCAAAGCCGGTGATAAAGCCAAACTCGCTTTTACGGTTTCAACCAAGCAAGCAAGCTCCGGCAATCTCATCGCCGTCGCGGAAATCGGCGGCGTGCAATTCAGCAATCAGCGCATCGAGATTCGTTACGACCATATTCCGGTTCAAGTTTTGCAGCCGCCGGCAAAACTTAAAGTCGCAGCGTTTGATGTCGCGATTCGCGGGAAAACAGTCGGCTATCTGCCCGGTGCCGGAGACGACACTGTCGCGAGCCTTCAGCAGTTGGGCTACGCCGTGACGACGCTCACAGGTGCGGATTTGACGGAGGAGAAATTGCGGGGACTCGATGCAGTTGTCGTCGGAGTGCGTGCGTTCAACGAACGCAATGACCTCGCGGCGAATCTGCCGGGCGTTTTCGCTTACGCAGAGAACGGCGGCACGGTCATCGTTCAATACAATCGACCGACCGGGCTGCAAACGCAGAAGCTCGGTCCGTATCCACTTTCGATTGCGGGCAATGCCCCGCAGTGGCGCGTGACAGACGAAACCGTGCCGGTAGCTTTTCTTGCGCCGGAACATGCCGCGTTGACGACCCCAAACAAAATCGTTCCGACGGATTTCGACGGCTGGGTGCAGGAGCGCGGTGCGTATTTCCCGAGCAGTTTTGACACGGAGCACTACACGCCACTGCTCGCGATGAGCGATCCCGGTGAAAAACCGCTCAACAGCAGCGTGCTTGTTGCGAAGCATGGCAAGGGCTATTTCGTTTACACGGGCCTAGCCTTTTTCCGGCAATTGCCCGCAGGCGTGCCCGGTGCTTACCGCCTGTTTGCCAATCTGGTTTCACTTGGCAAATGAAGCCGCCGCCCTCCGATCCATTGCGCAATGAAGAGTCGCCCGGTGTGCCGGGCTTCCGTTCGTGGCGTGGCGTCTATCTCTTCGTTTTCGTTTTCTTCATTGTCTGCGTCGTGCTGCTGGCGCTGCTCTCTCTCGCCTTCGCATGAACCTCTTCGATTGGGTGGTGCTCATCGGCACCATGGTCGGTATCGCGGCGTACGGGGCATGGCGAACCCGACACACGGACAATCTCAACACCTATCTCAAAGGCAACCACAACACGGGCTGGCTCACCATTGGCCTTTCCGTGATGGCCACGCAGGCGAGCACAATCACGTATCTCTCGCTGCCGGGGCAGGCTTACGAAAACGGGATCGCCTTCATCCAAAACTATTTTGGACTCCCGCTCGCGCTCATCATCGTCTGCGCAGTGTTCCTGCCGATTTACCGCAAGCTCGGCGTTTACACGGCCTACGAATATTTGGGTAAACGTTTCGATACCAAGACGCGACTGCTCGGTGCGACCTTGTTCCTCTTGCAGCGCGGCTTGCAGGCTGGCGTCACGATTTATGCGCCGGCGATCATTCTCTCGACGGTGCTCGGCTGGCGGCTCGATCTGACGATCATTTTCACGGGTCTGCTCGTGATTGTTTATACCGTTACTGGCGGAAGCGCAGCCGTGAATCTGACGCAGAAATGGCAGATGGCAGTGATCTTCGGCGGCATGATCACGGCGTTCGTCGTGTTACTGACCAGGCTGCCGCCGGACGCCATTAACA